>NZ_JBHUXV010000090.1:0-39162 GCF_042669125.1 Streptomyces sp. NPDC057253
CCTGGTGTTTTCCGGATCTTGCCGCTCCGGGGCACCCACCCCACCCAGGAGCCCCACATGACCACCACTCCGGACATCACCGCTCCGGACACCGCCGCCCCGGATGCTGTCACCCCGGAAGCCACCATCGCGAACGCCCGTGAGCGTATCGACGCGCTCGACGACCGGATCCTCGGTCTGATCCAGGAACGGATGGCCGTCTCGGCCGTCGTGCAGCAGACCCGGATCGCCTCCGGCGGCCGGCGGGTCCACCTCGCCCGCGAGATGGAGATCCTCGGCCGCTACCGGGACGCGCTCGGCAAGCCCGGCACGACTCTCGCGATGACGCTCCTCGAACTGTGCAGGGGTCGCATCTGAGTTCGGACACCGCCTCACCCGTACGGCGCGTGACCGCCGCGCGCACCGCCTCGTTGGTGGTGGTGTCCGTGCCAGCCAGGGGCGGGCCCGACAGAACCACGCGTGGCTCGCTGGAGCGATGAGACGTACGGAACGTGCCGTGTGTCGTGGGACCTCGCTCCAGAAGTGACCGGACGGCAGGGGACAGCAGCCCGGTCACCCAAGAGAACGGCCGGCTCCGGGGACGCCGGGGGCCGGCCGGCGGGACAAGTACCGGCACAAGGCTGGGCCAAACCATTGCGGAGGCCGCGTCCATCCAGCACGATGCCTACCAAGCCCCCAAGTCCCGCCGTAGACAACTGCATTCGTTCTGCGTCGCCGTACTGCCAGAGGTCCAGACCATCCGTGCGCCCCTTGTGCGCCGGGGCGCCGACCGCGGGCACGGCAGGTGACCAGGGCGCCAAGAGCAAGCGGCGCAACCCCCCGGCGCCGCTCCCAGGCACCGGCGCTGCCCTGACGTCGGTGCTGACGAAAGAAGGGCCCCGCGGCTCCGTCCCGCGGGGCCCTTCGCTCATGAGGGCGACGGCCGCGTCAGACCCGGGACACCGTCCCGCAGTCCTTGATCCGGCCGATGTCCTCACTGCGGTCGTAGGGGTCCCGCGTCGGTCCCGTGGGGGAGGGTTCGGTGGGCTCCGCCGTGGTGCGGAACTCCGGGTGCAGGAAGCCGTCGTAGACGTCGCAGGACGTGTTGCCGGCACTCTCGTCGTAGCGCAGGATCGTGAGCTTGCCCGGGGTGACCTGGTACTTGGCCGGGTCGGGGAGTTCGACGTCGAGGACGCGGCGGACGATCGTGCGGGTCACCTCGGTGGTGCCGTCGGTGCGGACGACCGGGTAGACGAAGGTGTAGTCGGCGTGCACGGCCACCGAGGCGTGCTCGCCCGCCTTGAACGTCATGCGGCCCCGCAGCTTGACCACGTCACCGACCGGCCGGACCTCGGCGGGGTCGAAGCGGCTGAACATCGACAGCGGGTCGTGGTCCTTGTCCGGCTTGGTCAGTCCGGTCTTCAGCCGCTTGAGGACGTCGTCCTGCTTCGGGTCCAGCAGGGCAAGCGCCGCGGTGGGCCGTTCGCCGCGCAGGGTGGCCGGAGCGAGGTTGGACTCGACCAGGAGCTTCTTGGTCAGCTTCAGGGCCTGGTCGACCTTGGCCGCGGACTGTCCCGCCACGGCCTTCGCCTTCGGTACGACGATCCCGGCCTCGCCGTCGGCCCACTGCTTGGCCGGAGAACCGGCGAACGGGTCGTCGAGGGTGGGGATCTCGGGGTCCACGGCACCCGGGGCCGTGGTCGGGGCCGCCGTCTCCTCGGGCAGCGGTGAGGGGGCGGACTCCGCGGAGGTCCCGCCGCCGAAGAGGTCGCCCGGCACCAGCGACGGTTTCACCGCCACGACGGCCACCGCCACCGCCACGGCGACACCGAGGACGCCCCACAGGCCTCGTCGGCTCTTCTTCCGCTGCCGGGCGGGCCCGGTGCGCCAGCCCCCCGGCAACTCCCCGCGCGCTTCCTGTCGTCGCAGTCGCTCGGCCACTTCACGAGCGCGCGCGGAGGGCTCCTTGGGGGCGGAGTCCCGGATGTCCCGTTCGGTGTCACGGGCGAACTGTTCCCAGACGTCATCCGGGATCTTGGGGTCTTCTGACACGTGGGTCAGTTCTAGGGCGTAGGAAAGCGTGTTCACAAGGAGAAGTGGTATGTGACTCAGGCCACATAAGTTTTCTGTGAATGACCGCACAACCTTTCACACCCGGCGCGGATCAAACCTCACGAACCACGGGCCCCACCCGCGCCCCACACGCGGAGGCCTCCTCCTCGTGCTGCGGACAGCGCAGCGCACCTGACTTCCGAGGTCTTCATGAAGCTTCGTCGTGCACTGGCCTCCGCGGCCGCGACCGCCGCGATAGCGCCGCTGGCCCTGTTCGCCGCGCCGAGCGCGTTCGCGGACGACGCCACCCCCACGCCGGCCACGGCCGAGAGCACGCCCGCCGCCGACGTCACCCCGACGGACCCCGCGAGCACCC
This sequence comes from Streptomyces sp. NPDC057253, assembly GCF_042669125.1. Taxonomy (NCBI): domain Bacteria; kingdom Bacillati; phylum Actinomycetota; class Actinomycetes; order Kitasatosporales; family Streptomycetaceae; genus Streptomyces; species Streptomyces sp. NPDC057253. The sequence goes on from NZ_JBHUXV010000090.1 coordinate 2,408, forward strand.
CGGCGGACCCGGCCACGACCCCGGCCGACCCGGCGACCACGCCCGCCACCGAAGCCCCGACCACCGGCGCTTCCAGCTCGGCGACCACCAGCATCAGCCCCTCGACGAGCCCCACCGGCTCGGCCTCCGCCACCGGCAGCCCCTCCGCGAGCGAGAGCGGCGAGCCCGGCGACGAGTGCGAGATCGACGAGGACGGCCCGGTCCTCGGCGACAGCGACGTGCTGCACAGCTCGCTGACCGGTCTGCCCGAGTCCATCGTGGCGGGCAGCGGCTGGACGAACTTCAAGTTCAACGTCAGCAACTCCGGTGACGACACCATCAAGGACATCCAGCCCGTGCTGGGCGTCGGGGCGGTCGACTGGGACTTCGAGAAGGACTACAGCGACCTGGTCACCGTGCAGGTGAAGCAGGGCGGCACCTGGGTCGACGTGGCCACGCAGTTCGGCGAGGGCGGCACCTTCAACGCCTTCAGCCTGGACGGCGGCGACTCCGTCAGCTACCAGCTGCGGGTGAAGGTGGACCGTGAGGTCCCGAGCGCGATCGGCATCGCCATCGGCCTCGCCGAGTACTCCGACGACGAGGGCTGCTGGATCTCCCAGGACGAGAACTACGGCATCTACTACTTCGAGGTCCTGCCGGCCGGCTCCGACGCGGGCAAGCCGGGCGACGCCAAGCCGCAGACCGGCGGCAAGAGCGCCATCTCGGACGTCAACGACGTCGACGTGGACGGCAAGCTCGCCGACACCGGTGCGGGCTCGGCCCTGCCGGTCCTCGGCCTGGTCGGCGGGTTCGCCGTCGTCGCCGGCACCGGTGTGGTCTTCGCGGTGAAGCGGCGCAGGGGTGCGGCCGGGGCCCACGCCTGAGTCGTAGCGCCACAAACGCCGTAAATACAGCTTGACGCAAGAAAAAGAGAAGGACCTGTGCTCGGAGGGGGGTGCAGGTCCTTCTCTTTGGTCTTTTCCAGCTCTTTGGCCTTTTCCGGCTCTACGGCTTCTTCGGCACCGCGGGTATCCCCAGGAACGGCAGCCTCAGCGCGCCGAAGGCCTCCGCCGGGACCGCCGGTGACTCGGGCTCGACGGGGTGGAGGCGCTCGTACGCCTCGCCCTGTGCCGGACGCGGGTCCTGCTCGCCCTTGTTGGGCCAGAACGACATCGCGCGCTCGGCCTGTGCGGTGATGGTGAGCGAGGGGTTCACGCCGAGGTTCGCGGAGACCGCGGCGCCGTCCACGACCGAGATCCCGGGGTGGCCGTAGAGGCGGTGGTAGGGGTCGATGACGCCGGTCTCGCGGGAGGAGCCGATGGGGCAGCCGCCGAGGAAGTGGGCGGTGAGCGGGGTGCCCATCAGCTCGCCGACGTTGGATCCCGCGAAGCCGTTGATGTCGGCGGCCACGGCGGACGCGGCCTGTGAAGCGGCCTTGATCTGCTTGGGGTTGGGGGCGCCGTGGCCCTGGCGGGCGGTGAGCAGGCCCTTGCCGACGCCGTCCGGCTTCAGGTACGTCGTCAGGGAGTTGTCCAGCGACTGCATGACCAGGCCGATGATGGTCCGCTCCGACCAGCGGCGGTTGGAGAGGGAGCGCAGCACGAGGAGGGGGTGCCGCGCCGCGTTCGCCAGCCAGGCCGCCACCCTCGACGAGCCTTCCGCGTACGGCACTTGGAGGATCGAGAGGCCGCCCATCGAGTTGGAGCCCTTGCCGTAGCGGACCGGCTCGATGTGGGTGTTCTCGTCCGGGTGGATGGAGGACGTGATGGCGACGCCCTGGGTGAAGTCGACCTTCGGCGTGCCGGTGGCCTTGCGGTAGCGGCGGTTGTCGGTCTGGGCACCCACCAGGGCCTCGGAGTTGGTGCGGGTGAGCTCGCCCAACTTCTCCGAGAGGTACGGCAGCTGCCCGCCCGCCTTCATGCGGTGCAGCAGGGTCTGGGTGCCGTAGGTGCCGGCGGCGATGACGACCTGGCGGGCCTTGAAGGTGCGGCCCTTGGCCTTGCGGCGGTCGTCGGTGGGCAGGGTCGCGATCGCGTAGCCGCCCTGGGAGTCGTCGGTGACCGCGACGACGGTGGTGAGCGGGTGGACGACCGCACCCGCCTTCTCGGCGAGGTGGAGGTAGTTCTCGTTGAGGGTGTTCTTGGCACCGTGCCGACAGCCGGTCATGCACTCGCCGCACTCGGTGCAGGCCTTGCGGGCGGGGCCCGCGCCGCCGAAGTAGGGGTCTTCCGCCACTTCGCCGGGCCGGGCCTTCTTCGTGCCGTCCGCGTCCTGGCCGTCGCCGAAGAAGACACCGACCGGGGCCATGTGGAAGGTGTCGCCGACGCCCATCCGCTCCGCGGCCGCCTTGAGGTGGACGTCGGAGGGGGTCATCGTCGGGTTGAGGCGGACGCCGAGCATGCGGCGGGCCTGGTCGTAGTACGGCTTGAGCTCCTCCTCCCAGTCGGTGATGTCACGCCACTGGGGGTCCTCGAAGAAGGGCTTCGGGGGGACGTAGAGGGTGTTGGCGTAGTTGAGGGAACCGCCGCCGACGCCCGCGCCCGCGAGGACCATGACGTTGCCGAGCAGGTGGATGCGCTGGATGCCGTACATGCCGAGCCTGGGGGCCCAGAGGTAGTTCTTCAGGTCCCAGGAGTTCTTCGGGAGGGTCTCGCGGGTGAAGCGGCGGCCGGCTTCCAGGACACCTACGCGGTAGCCCTTCTCGGTGAGGCGCAGGGCGGTGACGCTGCCGCCGAAGCCGGAGCCGACGACGATGACGTCGTAGTCGTAGGTGTCCTGGGGCACGTGCTCTCCTCGTTGAGAGGCGGGGTGAGAAGCGGGGTGTTCCTACTTGAACCGGAAGGCCTTCATCAGTCGCAGGCTTCGGCTCATGAACTGGGCGTACTTCTCGTCGTCCATGCCCAGGGACGGGGCCATCGGGAGCAGTCGCTGCTGGGCGATCGTCTGGGCCTCGGTGTACTTGAGGATGCCCTCGGAGCCGTGGCGGCGGCCGAGGCCGGAGTCCTTCATGCCGCCCATCGGGGACTGGACGCTGCCGTAGGCGGAGGCGTAGCCCTCGTTGACGTTGACCGTGCCGGCGCGGACCCGGGAGGCGACCTCGCGGCCCCGCTTGCCGTCCTTCGTCCACACCGAGGAATTCAGGCCGTACGGGGTGGAGTTGGCGAGCTCGATCGCCTCGTCCTCGGTCTTGAAGCGGTAGATGGAGACGACCGGTCCGAAGGTCTCCTCGGCGCACACGGCCATCGGCTCGGTGACGCCGTCGAGGATGGTCGGCTCGAAGAAGTACGGGCCGATGTCGGGGCGGGCGACACCGCCGGCGACGAGCTTGGCGCCCTTCTCGACGGCCTCGTCGACGTGCCGGGTGACCGTCTCCAGCTGGCGTTCGCCGACCAGGGAGCCCATGTCGGCGCCGTAGGCGAGGGACTTGCCGAGCCGCATGGCCTTGGTGCGGGCGGCGAAGCGCTCGAGGAAGGCGTCCGCGATGGACTCGTGGACGTACAACCGCTCGATGGAGATGCAGAGTTGGCCGGCGGAGGAGAAGCAGGCGCGGACGGCACCGGCGGCGGCCTTCTCGATGTCGGCGTCCTCCAGGACCAGCATGGCGTTCTTGCCGCCGAGTTCGAGGGAGACCCCGACCAGCCGGGCGGCGGCGCCCTGGGCGACCTCGCGGCCGGTGCGGGTGGAGCCGGTGAAGGAGACGTAGTCGGCGTGCCTGACGACCTCGGGTCCGACGACGGGCCCCTCGCCGAGGACGACCTGGAAGACGTCGGCGGGAAGCCCGGCCTCGATCAGCAGGTCACGGGCCCACAGGGCGGTCAGGCAGGTCTCGGTGTCCGGCTTCATCACGACCGCGTTGCCCGCGACGAAGGCGGGGAGCGCGTCGCCGACGGACAGTTCGAGCGGGTAGTTCCAGGGGGCTATCTGGCCGACGACCCCGCGCGCGTGGCGCAGTTCGGTGACCTTGGTGAGGGTGGGCACGGCGCCGGTGTGCCGCTTGGGCCTGAGGTAGGCGGGGGCCTTGCGGCCGTAGTGCCGGGCCGCGACCGCGACCGCCTGCACCTCCTCGTGGGCGTGCAGACGGGCCTTGCCGGTCTCCAGCTGGATGAGGTCGAGGACCTCGGCCTGGCGTTCCAGGACCAGGTCGTGGAAGCGGAGCAGGACGGCCGCGCGCTGTCGCACCGGCGTCCGCTCCCACACCGCCTGTGCCGCGCGGGCCGCTTCGTAGGCCTTCCGTACGTCCTCGGGGGTGGACTCGGGCAGGTCGGCCAGCTTCTCGCCGGTGAACGGCGTGTGGTTCGCGGTACGACCGGAGCCGACGACACCCTTGGTGAGCTGGGCGACCAGCTCCGGGGTGACCACGTCGGCCGCGGTACGGGCGCCCTCAGGGGCGGGGGCGAGGGGGTTGGTGCCGGTCTTGGCCGGGGCCTGCGCGTCCGTCATGACGGGCAGGGTATTCGGGACGGAGGCCTTTGGGTACCCGCCGGTAACGGCGTTCACGCCGTACACACACATCGCCAGTAATGACTGGCGGAGAACACGCTGATCAGGGCGTTGGGCAGCGACGACGGGCGCCGGTCAGCCCCGCTCGGGTTTTTTCTGGAGGAGGAGGCCCAGAGCGGAGAGAGCGGTGAGTCGACGGGGTTCGGTGGGTGGGGAGGAGGGCTGCGAGTCGGACGAGGGGCGGGCGGGATTTTCTGCTGCGGCAACGCGTGCGGGGGCTCCCGCGGCGGCGACGTGCCGTGAGGCGGTTGCCACGGCATGGCCCGCGGCCGCCGCCTGAGCCACCTCCGCCCCGTCCCTCGGCAGAGCCCATTCCGGTACCTCCGCCCCGGCGACGCCCGCCAGTACCGCGGCGACCTCCTCGGCCACCGGCCGCGCTTCGGGCTCGTGGACGAGGAGCCGCTCCAGCAGCGGCCCCAACTCGTCCCCCGGTACCTCCCCCACGGCTGCCCGGAGCACCGCACCCAGCGACCACAGGTCGGAGGCGGGCCCCGCGCCGGGCCCCGACGCGCACTCCGGCGCGACGAACCTCGCGGAGGTGTCCCGGCCGCCGCCCCCGATCCCGAGGTCGGTCACGACGACCCGCCCGCTCCCCGCTTCCAGGAGCACGTTGGCCGGCTTGAGATCGCGGTGCACGATGCCGGCCCCGTGGGCGGCGTGCAGGGCGCCGAGGACGGCGAGCCCGATCCGGGCGACCTCGGCGTCCGTCAGCGACCCTTGCCCGGCGAGCACCGAGTCCAACGCCTCCCCGTCGACCAACTCCATGACGACCCAGGGCAGTTCGTCGTCGACGAGAACGTCATGAATGGCAACGGCGGCCGGATCCTCGACCCGGGCGGCGGCGCGGGCCTCGTGCGCGAGCCGGTGCACCGCCCGCCGCCGTTCCTCGTCCTCGGCGTCCTCGCCGCCTGGCCGGAGTTCCTTGACGGCGACCTGCCGCCCCGCCCGCTCGTCGAGAGCCCGCCACACGGTGCCGTGGGGCCCGGACCCGATACGCCCGACAAGCCGGTAACGCCCGTCGAGCAGACGTCCGTCGGCCGAGTGTTCGCCGTCTTCACTCATGGCACATGAGTACCGTGCGCGTCATGCCCTTGTCTAAGCGGCGGGCTCAGAGGCCGGACTCCGGCCAACGCAGCCGGATCAGCTTGTCGTTGCCCGAGGGGTCGGGCGACATGCGAACCACCGTGCCCTGGAACGTGGTGTAGGGCCACTCCTCGGTGCTGTCGGGCTCCGCGCCGACGCCCGTCACGAAGCCGCGAAGGATCCACCCGGGACCGTCGTGGCCGAGTGCGCGCGTGGTCTGGCGGTCCTTTCCGGGAGGCCCCTGGATCCGCACGACGGCCCGGAGTTCGGCCCCTGCCGGGCCGACGCGCTCCTCCGCGGAACCGCCCCGGCCGCGCAGGGTGCGGGCCAGATCCTCACGGACGGTCGCCCAAGAGGTGTCCCCCAGCGCGCGGAACGCCTGGAGTTGGATCGCCGTCCGGCCACGGATGAGGGTGACCCCGACGACGGAGCCGTCCCACGTCATGGGCTGGATCTTCACGCCGGGCTCGGTCGGCACCAACAGGCCTCCGAGATCGACCAGTTCGCCGAACCGCGGCCGACGGTCGTCCCCCTCGTCCCACGGCCCGACGGCGAGGCAGCTCTCCTCCGCGGCCTCCAGTACGGCGTCCACCTCTTCCTCGGACAGCGACTCCTCGACGATCACGGAGATCAACAGCTCCAGCAGCCGGTCGAGGGTGATCAGGTCACGCAGTGAGGTCTCCGGAGCGGCCGTCGCGTCCCCCAGCAGGGTCCTGATCATCAGCCCCGCTTCTTCCTCGGTCAGGCCGGGCATCGGACGGCCGGAGTCGGTCCGGCCGTCCTCCTCCCGCAGTTTCAGCAGTACCCGAAGGGCGACGAGCAGTACCCGGCCCGGGGTCATCCGGTCCCAGACGTCGAACTCCGCACGCTCCGCGCTCTCCGGCGCGACGAACCCGTCTCGTCGGAACTGCGCGACTACGGAACGGGCCGCGTCACCTGCCTCGCCCATGCGCGGCCCGCTCCTTCACGCGTCATGCTGGTCCCGCCCCAGACCGGCGGGCTCGGCGCTGAATTCCCGAAGTGACGCATGGAACACGGCATACTCCGCTTCGGTCCTCTCCGGCACCTGACGGCGACGTACTGTCGGTCCTGCTGCTCCAGAGCGCGCCACAGGCCGCCGTTCGTCCGGAGCCGACCCGCGCGAGATTCCCCAGCCCCCGTCACTCATCGCGATCGTACTCATATACCCAGCGCTCCGCCGTATTCCGGCCCTCCGCCCTTCGGTACACGACGGTTCGCCGCCTTCCCCCTGCATCGAGGGAAACTCCGAAGAGGCCTGTCACCGTGATCTCCCGGGGCGGCAGCGCGTCCTCCCCGGTCAGCAGATTCCGCCACTTTCCGTCCAGCGGTCCGCCATGCAGCACCGCCTTCACCAGTTCACTCATGCGGTCCTCCCAGATTCCCTCCGACTGTCTCAGCTCCTACGCCGACGCACCGTGTTGGCGTTGAACTCGCCGATCATGTCGTGCGGTATGGCGACCTCGTGCACCGTCTTTCCGCCCAGCTCGTAGCGGTCCTGGTGGAAGTCAGGGTGTGACTCCAGTCGGCGCATGAAGTCCTTCTTCACATGGAACTCGGTCACATAGTCCTCGTGGCTGACCATCTCCGGATCGGCGAATGTGTCCGCGGTCTCGCGGTTCCCACCGAACCACGCACTTCCGTCGTTGCCTTCGTCAAAGTCGACCCGGTGGTTGGCCGTGTGTGCGCTGGCGCTTGGTGTAGTGCTCGACGGCCGAGATCTGGACGTAGGTGCCCGCCCTGGTGCCCAGGTGCTGACCCGGCCCCCGCGACCGCCCCGAGAAACGCCTTCCCCGCCCGTCCCCCCGTTCGCCCGGGTCTACCGCCCGGTCTGTCTCCGGAACGCATGCCGGACTCACTCATGTCGAGTCCTCCCCCTCTCCACGGTTTTCACCCTGGAGCACCACAGACAACACGACGTCGGGGAGCTTATGCGTGGATTACATGCGCACGTCAACAAAGATCCGGCAAACCGGCCACAGGTTGACCGGAACCGCGTCCACCTCGCCCCTCAGACCCCGTCGACCCCCAGGTTCGCCAGCGCGATCCGCGCCACCTCCCGCCCCCGCGCCGTGAAGTCGCCCTTGCCCGGATAGCTGACGGTGAGTTTGTACATGTCGCCGGTGGTGGTCCGGTAGTAGAAGACCTGGATCTCGCGCGGGCGGGGGTTCTGACTGTCCGTGGTGTTGTACGCGACGGTGTTCGCCGCGGCCTTGCGGCCCTGGTACGTCCTGTCCTCGGGCCGGGTCCTCGTCACCTTCGGCATGCTCAGGTCGTAGTCGCCGTTCTCCTTGAACCGGCTGTCGTCGTCGTACATCTCGGCCGCCGCGGAGCCCGCGATGTCGTGCGCGGCGTCCTCGGCCTTCCGCTCCAGGCTCAGGCCGACCCAGATGGCGCCGCTGTAGTCGGAGTACCGGATCCAGTGCGTCTTGTCGGTCTTCCGGTCGGGCGTGGTGGGCTGGTAGTCGGCCGGCACCGCCAGCGTCGCGGCGACGTCCTTGGTGTGCTTCTTCGTCCAGCCGTCCGGGAGGGGTCCCGCGAAGGGGTCCGCGATCACCAGGTACGCCGCCACCGCGGCCGCGACGACCGCCGCCCCGAGCCCGAGCAGCGTCCTGCGGCCCAGCCTGAGGCCGCCGCCCGCCGGGACGTGCACGGTCCGCACGATCTGAGTGGGTTCCGGGGCCGGCGGGTTGGCGGTGGCCTCCAGGAGTGCCCTGACCTGCGCGGCGGTCGGGCGGCGCGCCGGGTCCTTCTGGAGCAGGCCGTTGATGGCGTCGGCGAGCGGGCCGGGCGCGGCGGCGGGCGGTGCGGGCATGGCGTTGAGAACGGACTGGAGGGTGGCCGGGGTGTTGCTGCGGCGGAACGGCGAGACACCCTCCGTCGCCGCGTACAGCACCACGCCGAGCGACCAGAGGTCGGAGGCGGGTCCGGGGCGCTGGCCCAACACCCGCTCCGGGGCGATGTATTCGGGCGAACCGACGAAGCCGCCGGTGTCGGTGAGGCTGGTCTCGCCCTCGATATGGGCGATGCCGAAGTCGGTGAGGACGACCCGGTCGTGGCGGCCGAGCAGGACGTTGTCCGGTTTCACATCCCTGTGCAGGATGCCCGCCGCGTGCGCGGCCTCCAGCGCGCCGAGCACCTCCAGGCCGATTCTCGCCGCTTCGCGCGCCCCGAGGGTGCCCTCCTGCAACACGTCGCCCAGCGAGCGTCCCCGCACCAGCTCCATCACGATCCACGGCCGGCCGTCCACGACCGCCACGTCATGCACGTTCACGACGGACGGGTGGTCGAGCCGGGCCGCCGCCCGCGCCTCACGACGCATCCGCTCGAAGGCCGTGCCCTGTTCACGCTCGGGAAGGTGGTCCGGGACGCGAGGTTCCTTGACGGCCACCTCACGGTCCACGGTCTCGTCCTGGGCCCGCCACACCGTGCCCATGCCACCGTGCCCGAGCTTGGCGAGCAGCCGGTAGCGGCCGGCTATGAGCCGCCCCACGCCCGGTTCCGGCTGAGGAGGCCTCGGCGGTTGCAGAACGTAACTCGTCGTCTCGTCGGACTCATGGCCGACTCCCCCGCTGCTGCTCATGGGTTCATCCATATCGCGCCAGGCACTCACGCATCCAGAGGGGACGCATTCCGGTCACACACCCGTGACGTATCCCTACGTCACCGTGAAGGTGTCGACGGCCACGTCGAAGTGTTCCTTCGCCTCCCGCACTTTCCCGACCGGCGCCGACACCCACACGTCGTACAGCCGCCCGTCCTGCTCCCAGCACAGGTCGTAGGTGTGCCGGGCGCCCTCGGCGGCGCTGAAGCCGTCCCAGGTGAACTCCCAGAGGGCGGCGGGGTGTCCGCGGTGCGTGAGGGAGGTGACCCGGCCGGCCCGGTAACCGGGGTTGCTGTCCGGCCCCTTGGCGTGCGCCCGGCGCATCACGCCCAGCGGGCCGCCGGGTTGGGGATCGGTGACCTTGACGCCTAGCCGGAAGGTCTCCCCCGGCGACAGGTAGAACACCCGCTCCCCCTGCGGCTCACGGGTGAACCCGTCCGGCACGGCGAGCGCGAAGCCGGCGGGGTCCTCGGCGACACGGTAGCCGGAGGGGGCGGACGGGAGGGTCACCGCGGGCGGCCTGGAGGAAGGGCCCGTGGGCGTCCCGGGGGAGCTGCCGGTCGGTGTGCGCGCGGAGGTGCCGGCCGGTGTCCCGGGCGCCGAACTGCTCGTCGTCGTACGGCCGTCCCCGTCCCCGTGCATCAGCAGTGCCGCCGCCGACACGCCGGCGCCCGCGAGCGCGGCGACCAGCAGCGCCGCCATGAGCACGCCCCGCCGGGACCGCGCCGGGGTCCCGGGCCCACCGCCCGTCGCCGTCGCCGGATCCTGGGGCTGCCGTGGCGGGGAGTCCCGCCGGGTGGCGGATCGCGCCGGCGGAGCATCCCGCTGCGCCGCGGACCGCCGTAGCGAAAGGTCCCGCAGGGACGTGGGACGCCGTAGCGGCAGATCGCGCTCGGTCGGGGTGTACGCGCGCTCGGGCGCCCGGCGCGGCGGGGTGCGGCCCGTCTCCAGGAAGGCCCGCAGCATCCGCTCCGCCTCCACCGCGTCCAGGCGCCGCTCGGGGTCGCGCTCCAACAGCCCCCGTACGACGGGAAGAAGCGGCGCGGCCTGCGCGGGAGGCCGGATCTCGTCGATGACGACGGCGTGCAGGATGCCGCCCAGCGAATCGCGGCGGAACGGCGATTCACCGCTGAGCGCCGTGCACAGCAGCGCGCCCAGCGACCACAGGTCGGCCTCCGGGCCGGTCCTGACGCCGGACATCCGCTCCGGCGCGGTGTACTCGGGCGAGCCGACGAAGGAGCCGGTCTCGGTGAGCGTGGTGGCGCCCGCGACCTGGGCGATGCCGAAGTCGGTGAGCACGACCCGGCCGGTGCCGGACTCGACGAGGACGTTGGCGGGCTTGATGTCCCGGTGCAGAACCCCGGCGGCGTGCGCCGCGCGCAGCGCGCTCAGCAGGTCGGCGCCGATCCGCGCGGCCTCGGCGGCGTCGACCGGGCCGTCGGCGGAGATCCGGTCGGCGAGGGAGCCGCCGTCGATCAACTCCATGACGATGTACGGCCGTTCGTCCTGCTCGACGACGTCGTGCACCACCATGATGTGCGGATGGCGCAGCCGGGCGACCGCACCGGCCTCGCGCAGCGTGCGCTCGCGCTGGAGTCTGGCGTCCTCGGCGGAGAGGGTCTCGTCAAGGGGGATCTCCTTGACGGCGACCTGTCGGCCCAGCAGTTGGTCGGTCGCCCGCCACACCACGCCCATGCCGCCGCGCCCGATCCTCGCCTCCAGGCGGTATCGGCCCGCGATCACACGGAAGGTGTCCCCCTCGGTCCCCATGCGCCCCATCATGCCGCAGCGGACGAACGCCCTCCGGGACGGTGACCGGCCAACTCCGGTCAGCGGTGGCCGGGCGGCGCCGTCAGCCGTGCGTCTCGCTCCAGTTCTGGAGCACCTTGGTGAACTGCTTGCTGGTGGTCGGCCAGCTCTCCGCGGGCGCCGACATGTAGATCGCGTACTCCGCGCCGTCCCGGGACATGTACGTCTCCTCCACGGCCCGGCGCGGCCCGGGGAAGGCGATGTCCTTCGCCAGCGCGGTCCAGGTGTACTCCCAGCGGGCGCCCGGCCGGTCCCGGTAGGTGTTCCTGACCATGCTCACCCGGTGGTAGTTCTTGAGCCCGTCGATCTGCTGCTCCAGGTCGACCTGGTGCTCGTAGGGGTCGCTGAAGTCCGGTGAGGTGTCGACGGCGATCCTGATGAAGTGCTTGCCCTGGTCCGGCGAGTAGTCGATCTGGGTCAGACCGTCGGCGGGAGTCCCGAAGACCGAGCGGTCCCAGCCGTCGGGGAGGTACACGCTGAAGCCCACGGGGTCGTCGTACCGCTTCCAGCCGTCCCCCTTCGGACTCGGGGAGGGGCTGACCGAGGCACCTGGCGTACGGCCCGTGTCCCGCCCCCGGTCCCACATCTGCAAGCCGACCACGGTCCCCGCACCGACGACCGCGGCGAGCGCGACGACCAGCGCGAGGGAACGCAGCCGACGGCGCCTGCGCGGAGCGCCGGGGCCGCCGGGAGGCGGTCCGATGGTCGTGGGGGCGGTCATCCCGTGCGGGTACGGCGTGCCGGTGCCCGAGGGATACGACGGTCCCGGGCCCGATGAGTACGACGGCCCCGTCGCCGAGGGATACGGCGTCCCCCCGGTCGGCGTGCCCGTCGCCGGTATGCCGAGCCCACTGCGGGAACCGCTCTGCCACCCCTGCTCATGGGGCGAAGGCACATGTTGCGTCGGCACATACGCCTGTGCCGCGTTCGGCCGCCGCCCCTCCACCGCCTCGGCGAGCATCTGCTCGGCCTCGGCCGCGTCGGGCCGTACCGCGGGATCCTTGTGGAGCAGCGCGGCGATGACGGGCCCGAGCGGACCGGCGCTGACCGGCTCGGCGGGTTCCTCGTCGACGACGGCCTGCATGGTGGTCAGCGGGGTCGTCCGGCGGAACGGCGAGCGTCCCTCGACCGCCGTGTACAGGGTGGCGCCCAGCGCCCACAGGTCGGCGGACGGCCCGGGGTCGGCGCCCCGCACCCGCTCGGGGGCGAGGTAGTCGACCGAGCCGACGACCTCTCCGGTGCGGGTGATGGTGGTGTCGCCCTCGATCTGGGCGATCCCGAAGTCGGTGAGCAGGACCCGGCCGTCCTGCGCGAGCAGGACGTTGCCGGGTTTCACATCCCTGTGCAGGACACCGGCGGAGTGCGCGGCACGCAGGGCTCGCAGCACCCACAACCCGATCCGGGCCGCCTCGCGCGGCTCGACGCGGCCGTCCTCCTTGACCGCGTCGGCCAGCGAGCGGCCCTCGACCAGCTCCATCACGATCCAGGGCCGGCCGTCGTGGTCCAGCACGTCGTGCACGGTAACGACGGCGGAGTGGTTGATCCGGGCGGCCGCGCGGGCCTCGGCGCGGGTGCGGGCGAGCAGGACGGCCTGGTCGCTCTCGGAAACGTAGAGCGCGGCGGTCAACTCCTTGATCGCCACGGCCCGGTGCAGCACCTCATCGTGGGCACGCCAGACGCGGCCCATGCCGCCCTTGCCTATCGGGTCGGCGAGCCGGTAACGCCCCGCGAGGAGCAGGCCCTGCATCTGATTCACGTTGCCCCGCAATGCTCTTGACGCAGTCAGACTAAGGACCGGCCCGCACCGAGGGGAACCAGGGGTGCGTCAAGGAGACCGCACTGTGACGGTTGTCGCTTCCGCGAAGGGAGAGTGAACCCGCCGCGCCGGTACCGCGTCCGCCACCGCCACCGCGGCCGGCCGGCGACCGTCAGCCCGTCACCTGGTACGTGGCCGACGCCTGCTCGTACAGCCGGCTCACCTCGTCCCGCTCCGCCTCCGGGCCGCGCACCTGCACCACGTGGTACTTCCCGCCGATCAGGATCGCGAGATTGCGCACGTACAGTTCGCGCCCGTCGTCGCCGGTCCAGGTGAACTGCCCCTCGGCCATGCTCCTGGTCCCCACCTGGATCGACTTCAGCCCGGTGGCGGTGGCCCAACTGGAGTCGCGGTACGGCTGAAGCTCGGGCTCCTTCTCGCGCTGATAGGCCATCGGGTCGTCGCCGTCGGCCGCGGCCGTGTCCCGCCCGGGGATGACGATCAGCTCGAAGTTGCCCTGGGAGTAGACCACTTGACCGCGGCCGTTCCTCGGGGTGCGGTCCCAGCCGTTGGCCACGGCGACCTTGAAGCCCTCGGGGTCCGTGCGCACGGTGAAGCCGTCGGCGACCTCGGGCCCGGCGGTCTGCGTCTCGGCGGCACCGCCGGACCGCGACGGCTCGGGAGAGGACTGCGCGGGCGTGGTCTGCTCGGGCCGGGGCTCACTGCTGGCGTCCGGGGACGGGGCGGGCCCGGCCTGACTGGTGGAACCGGTCTTCCCGGCGCCCTCGTCGTCGGGATCCGCCTTGGGCATGAAGTACATGGCGTACGCGATCGCCGCGGCCATCACCAGCAGGATCAGCAGCAGCAGATTGCGGCCGAGGCGGCGCGGCGAGGCACCGGTCTCCTCCCGGGCCCGCTTGTGCCGGCCGTGCGTCGCGGGCAGCCCGGCCCGCCGCCTGCGCACCAACTCGCCCCGGCGCCGCACGATCGGCAGCCGACTCGCGTCCACGGGCGGCGCGGCCACGACATGGACACCGGCCTCCGGCTCGGGCGCGGACCGCACCAACGACCGCAGCCAGCCGCGCAGTTCCTCGAAGTCCAGGCGCTCGGTGGGGTCCTGCCGCAGCAACGACTCCACGACCGGCCGCAGCGGCCCGCACTCCTCCGCGAAGGCGGGCGGCTCGGCGCACACCAGCTGCACCAGCTCGGCCGTCGACTCCTCGGGGTAGGGCGCGTGCCCCTGCACGGCCCGGAACAGCAGGGCCCCGAGGGCCCACAGGTCGGTCGCGGGCCCGATCGGCGCGGCGAGCTGCCAGTTCTCGTGCACCGGCCCGGCCTGCTCGGGCGCCCACCGCTCGGTGACGGGCCCCACCACAGCCATCCGCGCCTGCCGGGCCCGCTCCGCGGCGAGCGCGGTGGCGGGTCCGCGGCGAGGTGCGGCGGGGGCCGCGGGAGCGAGCTCGTCCCACCGCGTGGGAGCGGCTTCTACGCCCTCTCCGGGCCCGGGCCCACCGGCGGCCAGGCCAGCTCCGTGCACCGTCCCATCGGCGGCCGGGCCAGCTCCGTACACCGTCCCACCGGCAGCCGGAGCAGCTCCGTGCACCGTCCCACCGGCCGGTACGGCGCCGAGGCCGGGCGCCTGCCCCTCGACCGCGCCGCCCGCAACGCCCTTCGCCGGCCCACCGACCCCACCGCGCGGCGCGGCCCCGTGCCAGGCCGCGGGCCGCACACCGTAGGGATCGGCTATCTGCCCCGGCGGGACATTCCCGGGCACATGCTCGATGCCGTTGGCGGTGTCCTGAGGGGCGTGCGCGCCACCGTTCGCATAGGGGTACGGCGAACTCGCTCCAGGCCCGTTGCCCTGCGCTGCCGGGAGCTCGGTGTCCGGGGCCGGGCGGGCTCCCGGGAGGGCCGCTCGGCTGTTCTGTGCCTCCTGGACCCGGGCCGCCGCTCGCGCGCCCGCGCGGTACGCGGCGATCGCACCCGCCCGCGCCGCCCTGATGTCCGTACCGCCGTCGGCGTCCCGTCGGACCAAGGCACCTGCGGAACCACCGCCGCCCGCCGACTCCACCCCGGCGCTCGGCAGCCCCCGCGACTCCCGCGCCTCGATCGCCGCCCGCCGAGCCGCCTCGGGATCGGAGTCGCCCCCGCCGAAACCGCCCGCGCCGACCGGCCCAAGACCCGCGCCCGGCCCGACTCCCTGCGCACCGACGCCGAGCCCGAAGGCCGCTCCGGGCCCACCGGCCCCGCCGCCGAGCACCGCACGCCCGCCGCCCGCACCCTCGCCCGCGGTTGGCCCGGGAACCCGGTAACCCCCCGACGGCTCACGCCCACCGGGCGGCGCGACGACCGGAACACCCCGCCCGTCGGTCACACCCCCGCCGTCGGCCCCGTCCTCCGTCTCGGCCCCGAACTCCCCGCCCCCGGAGCCCCATTCACCCGCCTCGACCGGCACCGGGTCATATCCGCACAGCGCCTCCTCGGCGGCGCCCACCGCGAGGCCGGTCAGCATGACCCGGCCGTCGTCGCAGACCAGTACCGTGCGGGCGGTGATGTTGCGGTGCACCCAGCCGTGCGCGTGCAGCACCCGCAGGGCCATCAGCACGTCGGAGGCGACCTCGGCGGCCCGGTACGGCGTCAGCGGCTTCTCGGCGAGCAGCGCCGCCAGCGGCCGCGCGGCCACCGACTCGCTCACGATCCACAGCGAACCGCCCTCGGCGAACACGTCGAAGACCTGGTCGAGCCGCGGGTGGTCGGGTATCCGCGCGGCGGCCTGCGCCGCCTCGACGACCCTGCGCACCGCGGGTTCCGTGGGCCGACGCGTACCGCCGCGCCCCGGACCGCGCCGCGCAGCCCGCGGATCCCGGGCCGTGAACCCGTCGGGCAGTCCCTCCGCGTCGAGCACCTCCGCCTCGACGACCTCGGGCAACGGAACCTGCCTGACCAGGACTTCCTGACCGCTATAGGTGTCGAAGGCGCGCGTCTCGGTGAGTTCGTACTCGTCGGAAGGGGGCAGCGGCAGGCGGTAGCGGTCGGCGAGCACCCGACCCGCATAGTCGTCCACGTTGCCTCCCCCGGCCGCCCGGTTGGTCAATTCCGTTCGCCTTACGGCCCGTTCCGTACCCATACCTGGATGCGGACGGTTCGCAAACACTCACGATACGTGCCGGAGGCAACCCGCAAAGAGGGGATTCCATATCTCACGGCCCAAACACGGGACCACCCGGCGCACAGCGCCTCACGACTTCGGTTCGAAGGTGCGAGCGAGCGTGTGCCATGTGTCCTTGCGCAGCTCAGTGCCCCAGTTCGCGGCTTTCGCCGTGTACATCAACGCATATCCGAGATGGCCGTTGACGACGAATCCACGGTCGATCGTCCGGTACTTCGTGCCGTTCTCCACATAGGTGAACTCCCAGTCGGCCGTGTTCCAGCCGCGGTAGCCCACCTGCTCTATTCGGATCTTCGTGTACTGCGAGCGGGTCATGCTCCGCTCCTGGTTCTCCCAGTCCGCCACCGGGTCACCCTTCGGCGTGCTGGTCCAGGCGACGAGCAGCTTCTGCCCGTCGGGCCCGGTGAACCGGTCGCCCGCCGAGCCGGAGGTCTGGAAGCTCCACCCGTCGGGCAGCCCTATCGAGTACCCCTGGCTCCCCCGGTACTTCGAGGCGACCGCACTGTCGTCGGAGGAGTCGTCCGAGCCCGAGGACCCTTCCGAACTCGTGCCGCTCTCCTCGGTGCTCGGGGTGTTCGCGGCGCCCGCACCGGTGTCCGACGAGGCGGACGCGGAGGCATCGGTCTTGGTGCCCCCGTTCTTGTCCTCCTTGGTGTCGGCACTGCTGCCCGCGCTCGCCGTCGCCTTGGTGCCGCCGCCCTTGGCCCCGTCGCTGCTGTCGTCCCCACCGCCGAGCGTGAGGGCCAGCACGGTGCCGATGACCGCGAGCGCGACGACCACCGCGATGATCACCAGCGTCCGCCGCGGCACCACGTCGGTCAGCGGCGCCCTGGGCACCGGCCGCGGCGCCAGGTCCGGCGGCGGCGTCATCACGGGCCACCCCGAACTGCGCCCGTCCGACACCGCGTTGGCCTGCTGGGTCTTGCCGTCCCGAACTCCGGCCGCGGGCGAGGCACTTGCGGTGCCCTTCCCCTGAGAGCCCGAGGAGGCCGAGGCCGCGGAGGACGCCGGGGTCACCGAGGACGCGGGCGAGGCCGAGGATGCCGGAGCGGCCTCGGACGACGAAGCGGGCTTGGACGGCGCGGACGCCGCCGCTGCCGCCGCGGCGGCCTCGGAAGCCTGGGCGGGCACCTTCCCGCCACCCGAAGTCGCCGCACCCGCACCCGAAGCCCCGGTACGAGAAGGCACCGAACCCGAACCGGCGACGCCGGACCCCGCCGTACCCGAACCCGCCGTACCGCTCCCGGACTTGGTCCGCGACGCGGCCGCGGACGTCGCCGCCGCCCCGGCGGCCTTCCGCATGGACCGCAGGGCTCCGCGCAACCGCTCCCCGCCCGCACGCTCCTCGGGCTGCGCCGGCAGCGGCACCACCCGGGTCGCGTCCGCCGGCGGCTCCGGCTCGGTCGCCTTCGGCTCGGGCCCGTGGATCACGGCGGTGAGCATCGCCCGCGCACGGCTGTCGTCGAGCCGCTGCGCGGGGTCCTTGGTGAGCAGGCCGTAGATGACGTCCTTGAGCGGTCCCGCGTTCTTCGGCTCCTCCAGCGGCTCGGTCATCACCGCGGTGAGCGTCGCGATCGCGGAGCCCTTGTCGTAGGGCGGGGCGCCTTCGACCGCCGCGTACAGCAGCCCGCCTAGCGACCACAGGTCGGCCGCGGGGCCCGGCTTGTGCCCGCGGGCCCGCTCCGGGGAGATGTAGGAGGGCGCCCCGACGAGCATGCCGGTGGAGGTGATGGACGGGTCGCCCTCGACCTGGGCGATGCCGAAGTCGGTGAGCACGACCCGGCCGTCCTCGGAGATCAGCACGTTGGACGGCTTCACGTCCCGGTGCAGGATGCCCTCGCGGTGCGCGGACCTGAGCACGTCGAGGATCGCGAGGCCCACCTCCGCCGCGCGCTTCGGCTCCAGCAGGCCGTCCTCCCGGATGACCTCGGCGAGCGACTTGCCCTCGACGAGTTCCATCACGATCCACGGCCGGTCGTCCTCGTCGACCACGTCGTACACGGTCACCGCACTGGTGTTGCGGATCCGTGCGATCGCCTTGGCCTCCCGCAGGGTGCGGGTGATCAGCCGGCGCTTCTCGTCCTCGTCGATGCTGTTCGGGAACCGCAGTTCCTTGACGGCCACCGTCCTGCCCAGGGTCTCGTCCTCGGCGCGCCACACCGTGCCCATGCCGCCGCGGCCGAGCACTCCTCCCAGCCGGTACCGCCCGGCGAGGAGACGCTCGTTCTCGTCCTGCCGGGATGCTCCCGCCCGCTCCGCGTCCGACATGCGTCCCCTCATGAACCCGCCCTGACAGAGCCTCCATTGTCCCTCACCCGACAAGTGCCCGATGCCCAGGGGGTGGCTGCACCCCGTCGACCGGTCCCCCGGTCAACCAGCGCCCCGACAGCACCGTTCTCACCTCGACGCATATGCCGGGCGCACGAGTGCCGTTCAGGCGGTCCGGGGTCGCTTTTCCCAGGTCCTCCGACCCCCCTCCCCAAGTCCTCCCTCCCCGCCCTGCATGATGAGGCGCGACAAGGGAGGATCCCCATGGCACCGGTACGGGCGATGACGGCCGCCCTCGTGTGCCTCGTGCTGCTCGTCCTCGCGCCGACCGCTCTGTCGGCGCAGTGGAGCCCGTCCGCGCAGGCCGTGCTCCCCATGCTGGTCACTCGGGGCGGCGCCCCGGCCGCGGCCCTGCTCGCCCAGGAGGGCACCCGCACCCGCTACGCGTCCGCCGGTACCGGAGTCGCCCGCGCCGACCACTTCCGCGCCGGCAGCATCACCAAGACCTTCATCGCCACGCTCGTCCTCGAACTCGCCGCCGAACACCGACTGAAGCTGTCCGACACCGTCGAGCAGCACCTGCCAGGCGTGCTGAGCGGACCGCAAGGCGACGTCGGCCGCGACCTGACCCTGCGCGCACTGCTCACCCACACCAGCGGTCTGAGCGACTTCACCTCGGACACCCAGGGCCTGGTCCCCCTCTCCCCTCGTCAGGCCGTCCGCATCGCCCTCACCCACCCCTCCCCGGGGCCGGGCCGCTACTCCTACTCGAACACCAACTACGTGCTCCTCGGCATGGTCGTCGAGCAGGTCACCGGCCGCTCCTACGCCACCGAGGCCGAGCGGCGCATCATCGCTCCGCTGCGCCTGACCGGCACCTCCTTCCCCGGCTCACGCACCTCTCTCCCCTCTCCGCACGGCCGCGCCTACGCCGCCGACGGAACCGACGTCACCGAACTCGACCCGCGGGTGGCCGGGGCCGCGGGCGAGCTGGTGACCACGCTCGCCGACCTGGACCGCTTCTACGCGGCGCTGCTCGGCGGGCGGCTGCTGTCCCCGTACTGGCTGCACGAGATGACGGACACCCGCACCGCACACGGCCTGTACGGCATGGGGCTGTTCCCGGTGAAGCTGTCGTGCGGCACGACGGTGTGGGGGCACAACGGCCGCATCACCGGCAGCTACGTGCGCACCGCGGCCACCATGGACGGCCGTCGTGTCCTCACCTTCCGCGTGAACACGACGACGGTCGCAGACCCCGGCCTCGAACCGGCCCTGCTCGCCGCCGAGTTCTGCCCCCGCACCTCGTAGAACGACCGGGTTCCGAACGAAGATCCCGGCTCACGACACTCGTTCGAGTGACGCTGCCCGGCCCTGCTTCCGCCGGGCCACCGGCCACGGGCCCGCCGAGCCACACCCCGGCGACCCGCCACCCGGCGACCTGGAACCGTCGACCTACAACCCCACGATGTCCGGCGCCCCCAGCCGCGCCGCGTCCGCCGTCAGGTCGTCCGGCTGCCGCTGGGACTCCCGCTCGGCCTCCACCCGCTTCTCGTAGTGCTCGACCTCGCGCTCGATCTGGTCCTTGTCCCAGCCCAGCACCGGCGCCATCAACTCGGCGGCCTCGCGGGCGGAGCGCACGCCCCGGTCGAAGGTCTCGATGGAGATGCGGGTGCGCCGGGTCAGCACGTCGTCCAGGTGGCGTGCGCCCTCGTGGGAGGCCGCGTACACGATCTCGGCGCGCAGATAGTCGTCGGCCGCCTGCAGCGGTTCGCCCAGCGACGCGTCCGCGGCGATGAGTTCGAGGACCTCCTCCGCGAGGGAGCCATACCGATTCAGCAGATGCTCCACCCGCACGACATGGAGCCCGGTGCGGGCCGCGATCCGCGCCCGCGCGTTCCACAGCGCCCGGTACCCCTCCGCGCCCAGCAGCGGCACGTCCTCGGTGACGCATTCGGCGACCCGCGCGTCGAGGCCGTGCACCGCCTCGTCGACGGCGTCCTTGGCCATCACCCGGTACGTCGTGTACTTGCCGCCCGCCACCACGACGAGCCCCGGCACCGGATGCGCCACGGTGTGCTCGCGCGAGAGCTTGCTGGTGGCGTCCGACTCGCCGGCGAGGAGGGGCCTCAGACCCGCGTACACGCCCTGGACGTCGTCCCGGCTCAGCGGCACCGCGAGCACCGAGTTCACGTGCTCCAGCAGATAGTCGATGTCCGCGCTGGAGGCGGCCGGGTGGGCCTTGTCGAGGTCCCAGTCGGTGTCGGTGGTGCCGATGATCCAGTGCCGGCCCCAGGGGATGACGAACAGCACGGACTTCTCGGTGCGCAGGATCAGCCCGGTCGAGGAGTGGATGCGGTCCTTGGGCACGACGAGGTGGATGCCCTTGGAGGCGCGCACGTGGAACTGCCCGCGCTCGCCGACCATAGCCTGGGTGTCGTCGGTCCACACCCCGGTCGCGTTGACCACCTGCTTGGCGCGGATCTCGTACTCCCCGCCCGCCTCGACGTCCTCCACCCGGGCCCCGACCACCCGCTCGCCCTCGCGCAGAAAGCCGATCACCCGCGCGCGGTTGGCGGTCTTGGCGCCGTAGGCGGTCGCGGTGCGCACGAGGGTGGCCACGAAGCGGGCGTCGTCCATCTGGGCGTCGTAGTACTGAAGGGCCCCGACCAGCGCGTCCTTGCGCAACGCGGGCGCCACACGCAGGGCGTGACGGTGGCTCAGATGCCGGTGCGTGGGCAGCCCGCGCCCGTGCCCGCGGGCCATCGACATCGCGTCGTAGAGCGCGACGCCGGAACCGGCGTACAGCCGCTCCCAGCCCTTGTGCTGCAAGGGGTACAGGAAGGGCACGGGCTTCACGAGGTGCGGGGCGAGCCGCTCCAGGAGCAGTCCGCGCTCCTTCAACGCCTCGCGGACGAGGGCGAAGTCGAGCATCTCCAGATAGCGCAGGCCGCCGTGGATCAGCTTGCTGGAGCGGCTGGAGGTGCCGGACGCCCAGTCACGGGCCTCGACCAGGCCCACGGACAGGCCGCGGGTCACCGCGTCGAGCGCGGTGCCTGATCCGACCACTCCGCCGCCCACCACCAGCACGTCCAGTTCGCGCTCGGCCATCGATGCGAGTGACTCGGCGCGCTGCGCCGGTCCCAGTGTCGCTGTCCTCACCACTGCCTCCCGCTGTCGGTCACGCCGGTCCGCCCCGTGTCCCGCCCCTGTCCAAAGTCTGACCGGCCTGTCCGACTTCAGCCACCAGTCGCCCCCAGCCTGTGGACAACTTTCACTGCCGCGTACCCCGAAGGCCACCCGAGCTCACCGCCGTACGGAAAGACACACGGAACCAATCCCGTATTTCGGTCATATTTACTCCTAGTCTGACATTGCGCTCGCTCGTCCAGTCCACAGGGCTTGCGCACCTGTCCCGCTTCGGTTACTGGGAAGGACGGCCCCCGCCATGCCCGCAGATCTCGCCGTGATCGGCCTCGGCCCCTACGGACTGCCCCTGGCCCAGGCCGCCGTCGCCGCCGGCATCGCCACGGTCGGCTACCGCACGGGCCCCGAACCCGGCTCCCTCAGCCCCGCCGAACTGCGCCGGATGCTCTCGGGGGGCTTCCGGACGGCCGCGGGCCCCGCCGAGCTCGGCCGCGTCCGTACGGCGGTCATCTGCGCGCCCACTCCGGCGGGCCCGGACGGCGGCCTGGACCTGAGCCAGGTCGAGACGGCCGCCCGCACCCTGGCCGCGCACCTGCGCCCGCACACCACGGTGATCCTGGAGTCCCCGGTGCCCCCCGGCACCACGGAGGACCTCCTGCGCCCGATCCTCGAAGAGGGCTCCCGCCTGCGCGCCGGCCGCGACTTCCACCTCGCGTACTCCCCCACCCGCGTGGACCCCGGCAACCGCGACTTCACGCCCGCCACCACCCCCAAGGTGATCGGCGGCCTCACCCCCGCGTGCACCGAGTCGGCGGCCGCCTTCTACTCGCGCCTCACCGACAAGGTGGTACGCGCGCGTGGCCCGCGCGAGGCGGAGACGGTCCAGCTCCTGGAGACCAATTTCCGGCACGTCAACATCGCGCTCGTCAACGAGATGGCGGTCCTCTGTCACGACCTCGGCGTCGACCTCTGGGACGTCATCCGCTGCGCGGAGACCAAGCCGTTCGGCTTCCAGGCGTTCCGCCCGGGTCCCGGCGTCGGCGGCCACGCGATCCCCCGCGACCTGACCGCCGGCAGCCCCGGCGGGGGCCGCTCCCTGCGCATGGTCGAGCTGGCCCGCCAGGTCAACGACCAGATGCCGCGGTACGTCGTCCAGCGGGCCGCCGCTCTCCTCAACGAGCACGGCAAGTCGGCCCGCGCCGCCCGCGTCCTGCTGCTCGGCGTCACCTACAAGCCCGACCTCGCAGACCAGCAGGCCACCCCGGCCCAGGAGGTCGCCGTACGCCTGATGGAACTCGGCGCCTCCGTCAGCTACCACGACCCCCACGTCCCGTCCTGGAGCGTCCTGGACCGCCCGGTCCCGCGCGCGGACTCCCTCTACGAGGCGGCGGCCGACGCGGACCTGACGATCCTGCTCCAGCAGCACCGCACGTACGACCTCCAGGGCCTGTCGGTGAAGGCCCAGCTGCTGCTGGACACGCGGGGGGCCACGCCCACGGGGGCGGCGCATCGGTTGTGAAGGGGGGCGCGTGGGTGCGGCGGGCTCCGGGGGCGGTGGCATGCGGGGCGCGGCGCGGGTACCTTACGGAGACAGGTGGGGTCGGTCGCAGATGGCACTGCGGCAGGCTCCTGGATGGTTCACGGAGTGTCCGCCCCTAGGTGCTTTGGGGGCGGCCGCTCACCATGCGAAAATCCGCAAGATCCACCTCCTCCGGCACTTCACCATCCGAAGACGGATCCGGTCCCAGCGGGTGGGCTTACGGTGGCGACCCATCGGCGCCCCCTTCCACGACACCGCCCAGTGGCCTGGTGGACGGTTCGTTGGACATCGGGCCAGGCCCCGAGGAGCGGGGCCTGGCACCAAATCCTTGGAAGGGGGCGCTCCAGCAATCTGGGGCGCCGACACGGACGCTATCGCCCCCGCATCGGCTGACCAGCCCGTTTCCACCCCGAACGCAACCGCGCCCCCGCACCACCCCACGCGCCGCCCGCCTCGCACAGCCTCAGGGCACGCAAAAGGCCGGCCGCCCCACCCGGGACGACCGGCCCTCAAGCCGCCGTAAGCCCTGCCGCTACCGCTTGTGCTGCGAGTCCGCCACCGTCACCTCGACGCGCTGGAACTCCTTCAGCTCGCTGTACCCGGTGGTCGCCATCGCCCGCTTCAGCGCGCCGAAGAAGTTCATCGAGCCGTCCGGGATGTGCGACGGACCGGTGAGGACCTCCTCGATCGTGCCGACCGTGCCGAGGTCGACCTTCTTGCCGCGCGGCAGCTCCTCGTTGACGGCCTCCATGCCCCAGTGGTGGCCGCGGCCGGGACCGTCGGTGGCACGGGCCAGCGGGGAGCCCATCATCACGGCGTCCGCGCCGCAGGCGATCGCCTTGGGGAGGTCGCCGGACCAGCCGACACCGCCGTCCGCGATCACGTGCACGTACCGGCCGCCGGACTCGTCCATGTAGTCGCGCCGGGCCGCGGCGACGTCGGCCACGGCGGTCGCCATGGGCACCTGGATGCCCAGCACGTTGCGCGTCGTGTGCGCCGCGCCGCCGCCGAAGCCGACCAGGACGCCCGCCGCGCCGGTGCGCATCAGGTGCAGGGCCGCGGTGTAGGTCGCACAGCCGCCGACGATCACCGGGACGTCGAGCTCGTAGATGAACTGCTTCAGGTTCAGCGGCTCGTGCGAACCGGAGACGTGCTCCGCCGAGACCGTCGTACCGCGGATGACGAAGATGTCCACGCCCGCGTCCACCACGGCCTTGGAGAACTGCGCCGTGCGCTGCGGGGAGAGCGCGGCGGCGGTGACCACGCCGGAGTCGCGCACCTCCTTGATGCGCGCGCCGATCAGCTCCTCCTTGATGGGGGCGGAGTAGATCTCCTGGAGCCGCCGGGTCGCCGTCTCGGAGTCCAGGCCGACGATCTCGTCGAGCAGCGGCTGCGGGTCCTCGTACCGCGTCCACAGGCCTTCGAGGTTCAGCACGCCGAGGCCGCCGAGCTCGCCGATGCGGATCGCGGTGGCCGGGGAGACGACCGAGTCCATGGGGGCGGCCAGGAAGGGCAGCTCGAAGCGGTAGGCGTCGATCTGCCAGGCGATCGAGACCTCCTTCGGGTCGCGCGTACGACGGCTGGGGACGACGGCGATGTCGTCGAAGGCGTACGCCCGGCGGCCGCGCTTGCCGCGCCCGATCTCGATCTCAGTCACGATGTGTGGCCTTTCCCTGATGCGTTGCAGCGCCTTCCAGTATCCCCGACGGGTACGACAAGGGCGGCCCCGGATGCTCCCGGAGCCGCCCTCACGCGCGCGTGGCCTTCAGGAAGGACTCACTTACGGCTGTAGTTCGGCGCCTCGACCGTCATCTGGATGTCGTGCGGGTGCGACTCCTTGAGGCCCGCCGAGGTGATCCGCACGAAGCGGCCCTTGGACTCCATCTCGTCGATGGTGGCCGCGCCCACGTAGCCCATGGTCTGGCGCAGACCGCCGACGAGCTGGTGCAGGACGCTGGAGAGCGGGCCGCGGTAGGGCACCTGGCCCTCGATGCCCTCGGGGACGAGCTTGTCGTCCGCGGAGACCTCGGCCTGGAAGTAGCGGTCCTTGGAGTACGACTTCGCCTGGCCGCGCGACTGCATGGCACCGAGCGAGCCCATGCCGCGGTACGACTTGAACTGCTTGCCGTTGATGAACTGGAGTTCGCCGGGCGACTCCTCGCAGCCCGCGAGCAGCGAGCCGAGCATCACGGTGTCGGCGCCGGCGGCGAGCGCCTTGCCGATGTCGCCGGAGTACTGGAGGCCGCCGTCGCCGATCAGCGGGATGCCGGCCGGGCGGGCGGCCAGGGAGGCCTCGTAGATCGCGGTGACCTGCGGGACGCCGATGCCGGCGACGACACGGGTCGTACAGATGGAGCCCGGTCCGACGCCGACCTTGATGCCGTCGACACCGGCGTCGATGAGCGCCTGGGCGCCGTCGCGGGTGGCGACATTGCCGCCGATGACGTCGACGCCGACGCTCGACTTGATCTTCGACATCCAGCTGAGGGCGTTGCTGTTGTGGCCGTGCGAGGTGTCGACGACCAGGAAGTCCACCCCGGCCTCGGCGAGCGCCTGGGCGCGCTCCAGGGCCTCGGGGCTGGCGCCGACGGCGGCACCGACGAGGAGACGGCCCTCGGAGTCCTTGGCGGCGTTGGGGTACTTCTCCGCCTTGACGAAGTCCTTGACGGTGATCAGGCCCTTGAGGACACCGGCGTCGTCGACCAGCGGCAGCTTCTCGATCTTGTGCCGGCGCAGCAGGTCCATGGCGTCGGTGCCGGAGATGCCGACCTGGCCGGTGACCAGCGGCATCGGCGTCATGACCTCGCGCACCTGGCGGCTGCGGTCCGACTCGAAGGCCATGTCACGGTTGGTGACGATGCCGAGGAGCTTGCCGGCCGGGTCAGTGACCGGGACACCGCTGATGCGGAACTTGGCGCACAGCGCGTCGGCCTCGGCGAGGGTCGCCTCGGGGTGCACGGTGATGGGGTCGGTGACCATGCCGGACTCGGACCGCTTCACGAGGTCGACCTGGTTGACCTGGTCCTCGACGGAGAGGTTGCGGTGCAGCACGCCGACACCGCCGAGGCGGGCCATCGCGATCGCCATGCGGGACTCGGTGACCTTGTCCATGGCGGCGGACAGCAGGGGGATGTTCACCCGGACATTGCGGGAGATGCGGGACGAGGTGTCGACCGCGTTGGGGAGCACCTCGGACGCTCCCGGCAGCAGCAGCACGTCGTCGTAGGTCAGCCCGAGCGTCGCGAATTTGTCAGGCACTCCGTCGACGTTTGCAGTCATGACACCTTCCCCAATGGCCTTGATCGGTGCGGATGTCCATGCTAACGGGAAGCAAGGGTGGCAAATTCCACCGATTCCACGGTCCGGACCCGCTCCGGGCTTCGTATGTTCGTACGGAAACGGCGCGCCGCCCGTTCAGGAGCGCGCCCCTGTCCAGCGCGCCTACTGCTCGGCCAGGGCCCGCAGCCTGCTCAGCGCCCGGTGCTGGGCCACACGGACCGCACCGGGTGACATTCCCAACATCTGACCCGTCTCCTCCGCCGTCAACCCCACGGCGATGCGCAGCAGCAGCAGCTCGCGCTGGTTCTCGGGGAGGTTGGCCAGGAGTTTCTTGGCCCATTCGGCGTCGCTGCTGAGCAGCGCCCGCTCCTCGGGGCCGAGGGAGTCGTCGGGCCGCTCGGGCATCTCGTCCGAGGGGACGGCCGTGGAACCGGGGTGGCGCATCGCGGCGCGCTGGAGGTCAGCGACCTTGTGGGCGGCGATGGCGAAGACGAACGCCTCGAAGGGGCGCCCGGTGTCCCGGTAGCGGGGAAGGGCGAGGAGGACGGCTACGCAGACCTCCTGCGCGAGGTCCTCCACGAAGTGCCGGGCGTCGCCCGGGAGACGGGACAGACGGGTGCGGCAGTAGCGCAGGGCCAGCGGGTGGACATGGGCGAGCAGGTCGTGCGTGGCCTGCTCGTCCCCTTCCACGGCGCTGTGGACGAGCGCACCGATCGCCCCATGGGGATGAGCCGCCTCGTCGTCGCGCATCGGTCCATGGTGCCTTGGCGTCGTTGGATCCGTGGCATCGCGCTGGTTGTTGTGCACCGAAGCGTTATGAGCAGGTGCGCTGGAACCCATCCCCTGCGCCCTCCCCTTCCGCTCGACCGACTCGTCCCCGAGAGACTCCACATCTCAAGGATGCGGCATCCGCCGCGAAACAAGCAGCGGGGCATCGAAGAGGCCGCTCGACCGCGCCCCTTCAGGGGCGCGGGGAACTGCGCGACCAGCCACGACGGGCCCGCACCAATACGACGACCGATCCGATCGAGCTCCTAGCGAACCAGACCCCACCGGAACCCGAGCGCCACGGCGTGCGCCCGGTCCGAAGCCCCGAGCTTCTTGAAGAGCCGCCGGGCGTGCGTCTTGACGGTGTCCTCGGAGAGGAACAGCTCGCGCCCGATCTCCGCGTTGGACCGCCCGTGGCTCATCCCCTCGAGCACCTGGATCTCACGCGCCGTGAGCGTCGGGGCCGCGCCCATCTCGGCGGACCGCAGCCGACGCGGGGCCAGCCGCCAGGTCGGGTCGGCGAGCGCCTGGGTCACGGTCGCCCGCAACTCCGCGCGCGACGCGTCCTTGTGGAGGTAGCCCCGGGCCCCCGCGGCCACCGCGAGCGCGACCCCGTCCAGGTCCTCCGCGACGGTGAGCATGATGATCCGCGCCCCGGGGTCCGCGGACAGCAGCCGCCGCACGGTCTCGACGCCGCCCAGACCGGGCATGCGTACGTCCATCAGAATCAGGTCCGAACGGTCCGCGCCCCAGCGGCGGAGGACTTCCTCGCCGTTGGCCGCGGTCGTCACGCGCTCGACGCCGGGCACGGTCGCGACCGCGCGGCGCAGCGCCTCTCGGGCAAGCGGGGAGTCGTCGCAGACGAGGACGGATGTCATGGCCGCCCTCCGCAGCTGATGCACGTCACCTTGAGCCTCCAGGCTGGTACGAAATCGTCACCTGTGCGGTCGACCGTCTCGGACGCCTGCCCGAGCACTTGTTGTTTCAACCGCCTCCGCACTCTCAACGACGGTCACCCGAAAGAGTTACGGGGCTGCGCACTGTCTTCGGCACTCTACGTGAGGGTGCGGACACGGTGCAGACATGCACGGCGGACCCACAACGTTTCATCACAACCCATGCCCCATTCAGACCCTTTTCTTCCCATTTCCTGGTGTCTGAGGCTAGATTCGCAATGAGTCATATTTTCATCTCCTTAGATCGTAGATGTACGGTCGTGGACACCGTATCCGCCCAGAACGGCTACAAGGGGTCACACAATGGCAGATTTCTCCCGCCTTCCAGGACCGAACGCGGACCTGTGGGACTGGCAGCTTCTGGCTGCCTGCCGCGGGGTGGACAGCTCGCTCTTCTTCCATCCGGAGGGCGAGCGCGGTGCGGCTCGGAGCGCTCGCGAGAACTCGGCCAAGGAGGTCTGCATGAGGTGCCCGGTGCGCGCACAGTGTGCGGCGCACGCGCTTGCGGTGAGAGAGCCGTACGGCGTGTGGGGCGGGCTGACCGAGGACGAGCGCGAGGAGCTCATGGGACGGGCGCGGCATCGGCTGGTGTCGGCGTCATCCGTCGGGAGCGTCGCATCGAACAATTGAAGGAACGTTTCTTCTGGAAGGGCACGCGCGCGCGTGCCCTTCCCTGCTTCTGTCCCGCCCCTTGCTTGTGTCCCGCCCCTTGCTTGTGTCCGCTTACTTCTGTCCCGCCGCGATCGCGAGCTGCTCCAGCGTCGCCGCGACCGCCGGCACCCGGGCCAGGTCGGGCAGGGTGAGCGCGACGATCTCCCGCCGGACCGCCGGTTCCAGCGTCACCGTGCGCGCGCCGCGCGGCCGTACGGACTCGATCGCGAGCTGTGGGAGCACGGCGACCCCCAGGCCGGCGCCCACCAGGCCGACCACCGCCGGGTAGTCGTCGGTGGCGAAGTCGATGCGGGGTGTGAAGCCGGCCCCCTCGCACACCTCGACCAACTGGCCCCGGCAGCGCGGACACCCGGCGATCCACGACTCTCCGGCGAGCTCCCCGATGGCCACGGACCCGGCGCGCGCGAGCCGGTGCCGCTCCGGTACGAGGGCGACGAGCCGGTCGGTGAGCAGGGGCCGTACGACGAGGTCGTCCCACTCGCCCTCCTGAGCCGCCCCCTCGTAGCGGAAGGCGAGCGCGAGGTCACAGTCGCCCTCCCGCAACAGGCCCACGGAGTGCGGCGGTTCGGCCTCCTCCAGGGAGACCCGGGTGCCGGGGTGGGCGGCGCGCAGGGCGGCGAGGGCGGTGGGGACGAGGGTGGAGCTGCCGCTGGGGAAGGAGACGAGCCGGACCCGGCCGGCCCGGAGCCCGGCGATGGCGGCGACCTCCTCCTCGGCGGCCGTGAGCCCGGCGAGGATCCCTGCGGCGTGCCGCACCAGGGCCTCGCCGGCCTGCGTCAGCCGCATCTCGCGCCCGCTGCGGACGAGCAACGGCGTGCCCACGGAGGACTCCAGGGCCTTCATCTGCTGGCTGACGGCGGGCTGGGTGCAGCCCAGTTCGCGGCCCGCGGCGGAGAAGGAGCCGGTGGCGGCGACGGCACGCAGGACACGGAGATGACGGGCCTCGATCACGGTTCGAGGATAAGTGGTGCTTTGGTACGGCGCCGAATGTGGAGGGATCCCTTTGGGAGCCGGTCGCCCTCTTGAAGGGCCTGTGCAGGACGCGGTCCCTGTCGGTCCTGGTCATTAACCTTGCGCCATGACAACGGCATTGATTACGGGATCGACCGCGGGCATCGGTGCCGCGTTCGCACGACGGCTCGCGGCCGACGGGCACAGCCTGGTGCTGGTGGCCCGCGACACCAAGCGGCTCCAGGAGCAGGCGACCGAGCTCCACGACCGGCACGGCGTCGAGGTGGAGGTCCGCACCGCCGACCTGGCCACCGACGACGGCATCGAGACGGTCGCCGCCCGCCTCTCCGACCGCAGGTCCCCCGTCGACCTCCTGGTCAACAACGCCGGGTTCGGCAACAAGGGCCGCTATCTCGACGTCTCCATGGCCGACGAGCTGAAGATGCTCAAGGTGCACTGCGAGGCGGTGCTGCGACTGACGTCGGCGGCGACGGAGGCGATGCGGGAGCGGGGGCGCGGGGGTGTCGTGAACGTCGCGTCGGTGGCCGCGTTCGTCCCGCGCGGGACCTACGGCGCCTCGAAGGCGTGGGTCGTGCAGTTCACCCAGGGCGCGGCGAAGGACCTGGCGGGCAGCGGGGTGCGCCTGATGGCCCTGTGCCCCGGCTTCGTCCGCACCGAGTTCCACCAGCGGGCCGGCATGGGCACGGACAACATCCCGAACTGGATGTGGCTCGACGCGGACAAGTTGGTGGCGGCGGCACTGAGCGATCTGGCCCGGGGCAAGACGCTGTCGATCCCGGACCCGCGGTACAAGGCGCTGATGGGGTTGGTGAAGGTGGCGCCTCGGGGGTTGCTGGGCGGGATCTCGTCCCGGACGGGGCGGAAGTACGGGCCGCAGTAGGGGGTGTCAGGGCCTTCGGTGCGGGGCGTGGGTCCGCCGGCGGTGCCGTGTCGTGGCCGGGACATCAGGGCCGGCCTTCAACTCTCGCTGCGGCGCCGTCCCGGCGGGCGGACAATAGGGGTGTTCGACCGGACCCAGGGGGGCCGGAGGTGGCGGTGGTATGACGTTTGTGCAGCTCATCGACTGCAGGACCAGCCGTTTCGACGAGATGGACCGGCTGTTGGACACCTGGGTCGAGCAGACCAAGGGGAAGCGGACGGCGACGCACGCGGTGGTCGGGAAGGACCGGGCCGACGCGTCGCACTTCGTGGAGATCGTGGAGTTTCCGTCGTACGAGGAGGCGATGCGCAACTCCGGGCTGCCGGAGACGGAGCGGATCTTCCAGGAGATGCTCGCGCTGTGCGACGCGGCGCCGACCTTCACGGACCTCGACGTGGTGCGGGACGAGCAGCTGAACACCCTCGTCGCGCGGGAGTTCTTCGAGCGGGCCGGACGGGCCGGGACGGCGGAGCTGTTCGAGCGGTTCGCGGACGACTACCTCGACCACGACCCCGCCAATCCCGGGGATCTGGGGTTGGCAGCCGCGCGCCAGGAGTATGAAGGGTGGCGGCAGGCCTTCACCTTCAGCTTCCGCGTGGACGACCAGATCGCCCAGGACGACCGTGTCTGCACCCGCTGGACCTGGGCCGGCAAGCACACCGGCGACTTCGTCGGGATCCCGGCGACCGGGCAGAACGTGACCATGACCGGAACCACCTGGCACCGGTTCCGGGACGGGCGGATCTGCGAGGGCTGGTGGCAGTACGACCGCGCGGGGCTCATGGAACAGCTGGGGGCACTCGGCGACTGAGCGGCCGGGCGGCCCGAAGAAAGGCCCGCGAAGGGGAAAGCCCCCGTTCCCTGCGGAACCCAGCAGGGAACGGGGGCCTCCTTACGAGCGGTGCGCTCAGTGGGAGTGGCCGTGGCCGTGCCCGGCGGCGGCCGGCTCCTCCTCTTCCTTCTTCTCGACGACCAGGGTCTCGGTCGTCAGGAGGAGGGAGGCGATGGAGGCGGCGTTCTCCAGGGCGGAGCGGGTGACCTTGACCGGGTCGATGACGCCGGCCTTGACCAGGTCGCCGTACTCGCCGGTCGCGGCGTTGAAGCCCTGGCCCTTGTCGAGCTCGGCGACCTTGGAGGTGATGACGTAGCCCTCCAGGCCGGCGTTCTCGGCGATCCAGCGCAGCGGCTCGACGACGGCCTTGCGGACGACGGCGACACCGGTGGCCTCGTCGCCGGTCTTGCCCAGACCGCCCTCGAGGACCTTGGCGGCGTGGACCAGAGCGGAGCCACCACCGGAGACGATGCCCTCCTCGACCGCGGCGCGGGTCGCGGAGATGGCGTCCTCCAGACGGTGCTTCTTCTCCTTCAGCTCCACCTCGGTGGCGGCGCCGACCTTGATCACGCACACGCCGCCGGCCAGCTTCGCGAGGCGCTCCTGGAGCTTCTCGCGGTCCCAGTCGGAGTCGGTGTTCTCGATCTCGGCCTTGATCTGGGCGACGCGGCCCTGGACGGCGGCGGAGTCACCGGCGCCGTCGACGATCGTGGTGTCGTCCTTGGTGACCGTGACACGGCGGGCGGAGCCCAGCACGTCCAGGCCGACCTGGTCGAGCTTGAGGCCGACCTCCTCGGAGATGACCTCGGCGCCGGTCAGCGTCGCCATGTCCTGGAGCATCGCCTTGCGACGGTCGCCGAAGCCGGGGGCCTTGACGGCGACCGCGTTGAAGGTGCCGCGGATCTTGTTGACGACCAGGGTCGACAGGGCCTCGCCCTCGACGTCCTCGGCGATGATCAGCAGGGGCTTGGAGGCGCCGGCCTGGATGATCTTCTCGAGCAGCGGCAGCAGGTCCTGGATCGAGGAGATCTTGCCCTGGTTGATCAGGATGTACGGGTCGTCGAGGACGGCCTCCATACGCTCCTGGTCGGTGACCATGTACGGGGACAGGTAGCCCTTGTCGAAGGCCATGCCCTCGGTGAAGTCCAGCTCCAGACCGAAGGTGTTGGACTCCTCGACGGTGATGACACCGTCCTTGCCGACCTTGTCCATCGCCTCGGCGATGAGCTCGCCGACCTGCTGGTCCTGGGCGGACAGCGCGGCCACGGCGGCGATGTCGGACTTCTCGTCGATCGGGCGGGCGGTCGCGAGGAGGTCCTCGGAGACCGCGGCCACGGCCGCGTCGATGCCCTTCTTCAGCAGCGCCGGGGAGGCACCCGCGGCGACGTTCTTCAGGCCCTCGCGCACCAGCGCCTGGGCGAGCACGGTGGCGGTGGTGGTGCCGTCACCCGCGATGTCGTTGGTCTTGGTCGCCACCTCCTTCACCAGCTGCGCGCCGAGGTTCTCGTACGGGTCCTCGACCTCGACCTCGCGGGCGATGGTGACACCGTCGTTGGTGATGGTGGGTGCGCCGAACTTCTTGTCGATGACGACGTTGCGGCCCTTGGGGCCGATCGTCACCTTCACCGTGTCGGCAAGCTTGTTGACGCCGCGCTCGAGGGCGCGACGGGCGTCCTCGTCGAACTTCAGGATCTTCGCCATGGGAGCGGTTCAGCCCTCTCGGGAAACGTGGGTGAAACGAACTGCGCCCCAGACGCCCGGCTTCATAAGGTGGCGGGAGACCGGGGCGCAGCTCACAAGCAGAAAAGCTTGAGGTGAATTACTTCTCGATGACCGCGAGCACGTCGCGGGACGAGAGGACGAGGTACTCCTCGCCGTTGTACTTCACCTCGGTGCCGCCGTACTTGCTGTACAGCACGATGTCGCCGACCTTCACGTCGAGCGGCAGGCGCTCGCCGTTCTCGAAGCGGCCCGGGCCCACGGCGAGGATGACGCCCTCCTGGGGCTTCTCCTTCGCGGTGTCCGGGATGACCAGGCCAGAGGCGGTGGTCTGCTCGGCGTCGAGCGGCTGGACCACGATGCGGTCCTCGAGCGGCTTGATGGCAACCTTGGAGCTGGTGGTCGTCACGATCCGACCTCCCCCTTCGGAGATCTCACGGGGTTAACTGTCTGAGGTGGCGACCAGGTGGATCCGTCGTCGCGGGTGCCGGACCTGCCCGTCGCTGTGTTGGCACTCTCACCTGCGGAGTGCCAGAGCCGAGACTATGACCGCGATTAGCACTCGGTCAAGCGGAGTGCCAATTCGCTGCGCTGGCGTGCCGGGTTCTGGTGCGGGTGGGTGGGGGTGAGCGTCCCGGGGGCTGCGCCCCCGGACCCCCCATCGGCCTGCGGCCTCGTCCTCAAACGCCGGACGGGCTGAGTGGCTGTAGCCGGACGGGGTGAATTGGCTACAGGTAGTCCTCCAGTTTTCCCACCGTCAGGCCCCTGCGCTCGATCTCCCTCAGTACCGCCGTCGTGCGTTCCGTCAGGCTCGGGCCCGCCGCCTCGCCCGATGCCACCGACACGATGTCCCCCGCCCGCAGCGGGCGCTCCAGGGTGCCGTCCTCCACCGACGTGCTCCACAGCACGAGTGCCGCCAGGCCGCAGTCGGCCGCCGCGTGCCGGGTCGTGGTGTCGTACGTCCCGTAGGGCGGGCGGAACAGGCGTGGGCGGATGCCGAAGCGGGCGTGGAGTTTCTCCTGCTGGCCGCAGATCTCGGCGCGCTGGCCGGTGTAGGGCAGGCCGCGCAGGGCGGGGTGGTCGAGGGTGTGGTTCTGGATGCTCGCGCCGACCGACTGGAGGCGTGCGAAGTGGCCGTAGCCGGGTCCGACGACGCTGTTGGTGAGGAACATGCTGACCGGGAGGCGCAGTTCACGGACCATGTCGACGAACCGGGGGTCCCGCTCGGCGCCGTCGTCGTAGGTGAGGAAGACCACCCTGTCGGACGTCGGCACCCGCCTCACCACCGGGAGCGGGCCGTTCGGGTCCACCGCGGCCGGGCGTGCCTGCCGGCGCGGGGGCGCGGGCAGCGGGGCGGTGAGGCCCCAGTGGCGGTACGGCCGTGCGTCGGCGCCGGCCGGGCCGTCCGAGCCCACCCGCTGCGCGGCCTTGCGGCCCAGCCGTTCGATGGGGTCGACGGACTGGGCGCAGCCGGTGAGCAGTGCGGTCGCCAGCCCCACGGCGACCAGTGCCCGCGGTCTCACAGGTAGTCCTCCAGGCGCGCGACGGCGTACCCCTCGGCCGTGACCTTGTCCAGGAAGCGGCGGACCATGTCGGGCATGGTGCCCTTCCACTCCCCGCGGCCCCGGAAGTGGCTGAGCACGATGTCACCGGGGTGGATCTCCTGGTCCGACTCGCGGTACTCCCAGTGGTCGACGAAGACCTCCTCGTTCCAGATCGGCGCGTACCGCACCCCGCAGGACCTCGCCGCCCGCAGGGTGTCCTCGTTGTAGTTGCCGTAGGGCGGGCGGAAGAGCAGGGGCCGGGTGCCGTAGCGCTTCTCGATGACGTCCTGCATCCCGCAGATCTCGCGCTTCTGGCGGGTGTACGACAGCGCGGGCAGGTAGGGGTGGTGGAGGGTGTGGTTGTTGAGGACGACCCCTCGGTCCCGCATCCTCGCGAAGTAGCCGTAGTCGCCCTTGATCAGGTAGTCGCTGAGGAAGGCGGTGTACGGCACGTTCAGCTCGCTCATCATCCGCAGGAACGCGGGGTCCTTCTCGGCGCCGTCGTCGATGGTCAGGAAGACGATCCTGCGGTCGGTGGGGATCGTGGTGAAGACCGGCGGGAGGCCGTTCTCCTCGTGGCCGTCGACCTCGAAGCCGCGGCGGGTGGTGATGCGGGGCTTCTCCGCGGGGGCGGGCGGGGCGACGAGCGGAACCTGCTTGAGGCTCCAGCGCCTGGCGGCGGCGGTCCGGGCCCGCTCGGCGCGGAGTGCGGCGGCCCGGATGACGGTCTTGTCGGCCTGGAGTTCGGCGGCGGGGGCCGGGGGCGCCTTCAGGGGCTGCCCTCCCAGGGTGTCGCCCCGCTGGGACCGGGTGCCGGTCCCGGCCTGCCCGGCACAGCCGGAGACGAGGGCGGCCACGGCCAGAAGGACGAGTCCGCTGCAGATCGAGACCAGAAACGCACTGTTTTTGTATTTTTGTCCTACTGCTCCCATGGAGCGGGATCCTCGCAGGTCACACCCCTGATCCCGGGTCGACACCGCCGCCGGAAGCGCGCCGTCCACCGACTGGCCCACAATGACCCGGTGAACGACCTCGCCCCCCTTCTGACCCCCGAGGGCCGCGCCCTCCTCGACACCGTGCGGGGCACCTCCCCCGCCGACGAACTCGCCGTCGCCACCCGACTGCGCCGCGAGCATCCCGCCGAACTGGTCTCCGCGGCGCTCGGCCAGGCCCGGCTGCGGCAGCGGGCGGCGGCGAAGTTCGGGGCCGAGGACGCGGGGCGGATGTTCTTCACGCCGGACGGGGTGGAGCAGTCGACGCGGGCGAGTGTGGCCGCCTACCGGGCCGAGCGCTTCCGGGCCCTCGGGGTGCGGTCCGTCGCCGACCTGTGCTGCGGGATCGGCGGTGACGCGATCGCGCTGGCCCGGGCCGGGATCCGGGTCCTCGCGGTGGACCGGGACCCGCTCACGGCGGCGGCCGCGCGGGCGAACGCGGACGCGCTGGGACTCGCCGACCTGATCGAGGTACGGGAGGCGGACGTCACGGAGGTCGACACGGACGCGTACGACGCCGTGTTCGTGGACCCGGCCAGGCGCTCCACGAAACGCGGGCGCATCTTCGACCCGGAGGCCTACTCGCCCCCGCTCTCCTGGGCCGTCCAGGCGGCCCTCAGGGCCCCGCACGCGGCACTGAAGGTGGCACCCGGCATCCCGCACGAGGCGGTCCCCGAGGAGGCCGAGGCGGAGTGGATCTCCGACGGCGGGGACGTGAAGGAGGCGGTGCTGTGGTTCGGCGGCACCCCGGGGGACATCCGGGCGACCCTGCTGCCGGGACCGCGGACCCTGCTCGGCCGGGGGCTCCCCGATCCCGAAGTCCGGTCCGTGGGGCGGTACTTGTACGAGCCGGACGGCGCCGTCATCCGGGCCCACCTGGTCGCCGAGGTGGCCGAGGAGCTCGACGGCGGGCTGATCGACCCCACCATCGCCTACGTCACCGCGGACGCGCTGCGCGAGACGCCGTACGCGACGGCGTACGAGATCACCGACCGACTGCCCTTCAACGTGAAGAAGTTGAAGGCGCTGCTGCGGGAGCGGGAGGTCGGGATCCTGACCGTGAAGAAGCGCGGGTCGGCCGTCGAGCCGGAGGAGCTGCGGCGCAAGGCACTGCCGAAGCCCCAGGGCACGAACGCGGTGACGGTGTTCCTGACGCGCGTCGCGGGGGCGCCGACCATGCTGATCGGCGCCCCCGCGAGGGCCGTCACTGGTGCTGGACCGTCCTGAGC
>NZ_JBHUXV010000091.1:0-38664 GCF_042669125.1 Streptomyces sp. NPDC057253
GGGCACAGGGGCACTCACGCGCCGGGCCGGACTCCGCATCGGAGTCCGGCCCGCGGCGTGTGCGAGGGGGGTCAGAAGGTCTGGAGGGTCACCAGGGTGATCCTGTCCCCGTCCATCTCGACGCGCACGCGCTGACCGGAACGCAGCAGCCGCAGGCCGCCCGCGTCGAACGCCGGCGCGTCGAAGGGCACCGGGGTGCCGTCGTCGAGAAGCACCTGCCCGCTGCGGCTTTCGGGGTCGTACGTGTACGCGGTCGCCTGCATGGCCGCAGCCTACTGCCCGGGAATCAGCAACCGCGCCGCGGCGGCGGCCGTGCGGGGGCCCACCCCCAGTGCCAGCGCCGCCCGCAGATCCTCGCCGGTGTCGACGTCCTGCCGTACGGAATCGACATCCCCGAGACGCAGTTCCGCGGCTCCCGAGGCGTGGTGGCGGCGCCGGGAATCCGGGCCGAAGGCAGGACGCAATTCCTCGCTCGGCGCCGCGGCCAACAAGGTGGTGCCCATGGCCGCCGCGTCCGGGAGAAAAGCGCGGGGGAATTCCGCGGCCGCGTCCAGGACCCGGGCCAATTCCAGGGGGCGCAGCGCCGGCAGATCGGCGTTCAGGGCCGCGAGGGCGCTTTCGGGGCGCGCCGACCGTACGGCGGACGCTCCGTGCCTCAGAGCCGCGTTCAGACCGCCGTGGGGCTCGTCGGTGACGATGCGGGCACCCAGGGCCGCAAGCTCCCGGCAGGCCAGGGCGTCGTCCGTGACCACCGCCACATCACGGACCGCCGGGCAGGCCAGCGCGGCCGCCACGGTGTCCTGGGCGAAGGCGAGGGCCAGACCCGGGCGCACCCCGTCGGCGGCGGTGTCCGAGAGCCTGCTCTTGGCCCGCGCGAGGGGTTTCAGCGGGATGACCAACGTCCACTGCACGCGTGTTCCGTCCTTGTCTTCTCACGGTCATTGTCACTCAGTCGTCACGCGGCCCATCTGGCGGTGTCGGCGGCGGGGCGTACGGTGTTCTCGACAGACAGCCGGCCCGGGGCGACACTTGTGCGGCCCCCAGGCCCTAGAGGAAGGTGTCCGCGTGCCCCGCCGCAGAATCGGCTTCTGGTACCGCTTGGCAGCGGTGATCGCCAAACCGCCGCTCGTGGTTCTGATCAAGCGGGACTGGCGTGGATTGGAGCACATTCCGGCCGACGGCGGTTTTATCGCCGCGGTCAACCACAATTCGCACTTCGATCCCCTCGCGTACGCGCACTTTCAGTACAACACCGGGCGCGTTCCGCGATTCCTCGCGAAGGCCGGTCTTTTCAAGAAGGGATTCGTCGGCGCCGTCATGCGCGGCACCGGACAGATCCCCGTCTACCGCGAGAGCACCGACGCGCTCAGCGCATTCCGGGCCGCGATCGACGCCGTGGAGCGCGGTGAGTGCGTCGCGTTCTACCCCGAGGGCACCATCACCCGTGACCCGAACCAGTGGCCCATGACCGGCAAGACCGGCGCCGCGCGCGTGGCCCTCCAGACCAGGTGCCCGGTCGTCCCGATCGCGCAGTGGGGCGCCAACGAGGTGCTGCCGCCGTACGCCAAGAAGCCCCACCTCTTCCCGCGCAAGACCCACCACGTCCTCGCCGGCCCGCCCGTGGACCTCACGCGCTTCTACGACAAGGACATGACCCAGGACCTCCTCAAGGAGGTCACCGAGGTCATCATGGCCGCCATCACCGCCCAGCTGGAGATCATCCGCGGCGAGAAGGCACCCGCGACGGCGTACGACCCGCGCCGCGAGCGGATCGAGCAGCGGCGCCGGAGCCAGGCCCAGAGCGGTCACGAGGGGGAGAAGAGCAAGTGAGCAAGCCCGTCAAGGCGGCCGTCTTCGGCACCGGTTCATGGGGTACCGCCTTCGGCATGGTGCTCGCCGACGCGGGGTGCGAGGTCACTCTGTGGGCGCGCCGCCCCGAACTCGCGGAAGCGGTCAACTCCACGCGTACGAACCCCGACTACCTCCCGGGCGTCGAACTCCCGGAGAACCTGAGGGCGACGGCGGACGCCGCCGAGGCCGCGCGCGACGCCGAGTTGACCGTCCTCGCGATCCCCTCGCAGACCCTGCGCGCCAACCTCGCCGAGTGGACCCCGCTGCTCGCGCCCGACACCGTCCTCGTCTCGCTGATGAAGGGCGTCGAACTCGGTTCCGCCATGCGGATGAGCGAGGTCGTCGAGGACGTCGCCAAGGTGGGCCAGGACCGCGTCGCCGTGGTCACCGGGCCCAACCTCGCGCGGGAGATCGCCGCCCGGATGCCGGCCGCCGCCGTGGTCGCCTGCACCGACGAGACGGTCGCCAGGCGGCTCCAGGCCTCCTGCCACACGCCGTACTTCCGCCCGTACACCAACACGGACGTGGTGGGCTGCGAACTGGGCGGTGCCGTGAAGAACGTCATCGGCCTCGCCGTGGGCATCGCGGACGGCATGGGACTGGGCGACAACGCCAAGGGTTCGCTCATCACGCGCGGTCTGGCGGAGACGACCCGCCTGGGCCTCGCGATGGGCGCGGATCCCCTCACCTTCTCCGGACTCGCCGGTCTCGGCGACCTGGTGGCGACCTGCTCCTCGCCGCTGTCGCGCAACCACACCTTCGGCACCAACCTCGGCAAGGGCATGACCCTCCAGGAGACCATCGCGGTCACCAAGCAGACCGCCGAGGGCGTCAAGTCCTGTGAGTCCGTGCTGGATCTGGCCCGCAGGCACGGCGTCGACATGCCCATCACCGAGACCGTCGTCGGCATCGTGCACGAGGGCAAGTCCCCGGTGGTCGCCGTCAAGGAGCTGATGTCGCGCAGCGCGAAGCCCGAGCGACACTGAGCTACGACCTCGCTTTTCCCCTCGTTCGCCGCGGGGGCGGACGCTGTATCGGGGCACTACCACCGGGTACTCTCAACGCGATATGAGCACCGAGAACCTCCCCCAGAGCCCTGAGCAGCCGCCTCGCAAGCCGCGCGTGGCCGTCGTGTTCGGCGGGCGCAGCTCCGAACACGGGATCTCCGTGGTCACCGCCGGCGCCGTCCTCAAGGCCATCGACCGGACGAAGTACGACGTCCTGCCGATCGGCATCACCCAGGACGGCCGTTGGGCCCTCACCGCCGACGAACCGGAACGCATGGCGATCACCGAGCGCCGTACGCCGAACGTCACGGAGCTCGCCGAGTCCAGCGAGGGCGGGGTGGTGCTCCCCGTCGACCCCGCCAACCGCGAAGTCGTCTACAGCGAGCCCGGATCGGTGCCCAAGGCGCTCGGCGAGGTCGACGTCGTCTTCCCCGTCCTGCACGGCCCCTACGGCGAGGACGGCACCCTCCAGGGCCTCCTGGAGCTCTCCGGGGTGCCGTACGTCGGCTCGGGCGTGCTCGCCTCGGCCGTCGGCCAGGACAAGGAGTACATGAAGCGGGTGTTCACCTCCTTCGGGCTCAAGGTCGGCCCGTACGTGGTGATCAGGCCGCGCGAGTGGGAGCGGGACGAGTCCGCGGCCCGCAAGAAGATCGTCGACTTCGCGGGCGAGCACGGCTGGCCGCTGTTCGTGAAGCCCGCGCGCGCGGGTTCGTCGATCGGCATCACCAAGGTCGACGACCTCTCCGGACTCGACGAGGCGATCGCCGAGGCGCAGAGCCACGACCCGAAGATCCTCGTCGAGGCGGCGCTGCGGGGCCGCGAGATCGAGTGCGGTGTCCTGGAGTTCGAGGACGGCCCGCGCGCCTCGGTCCCGGCCGAGATCCCGCCGCCGCAGGAGCACGCGTACTACGACTTCGAGGCGAAGTACATCGACTCGACCCCGGGGATCGTGCCCGCGCCGCTCACGCCCGAGGAGACGGCCGAGGTGCAGAAGCTCGCGGTGGACGCGTTCGACGCGGCCTCCTGCGAGGGCCTGGTCCGCGCGGACTTCTTCCTCACCGAGGACGGCGAGTTCGTGATCAACGAGATCAACACGCTGCCCGGTTTCACGCCGATCTCGATGTACCCGCAGATGTGGGAGAAGAGCGGGATCAGCTATCCGGTGCTGGTGGACCTGCTGATCCAGGCAGCGCTGCGCAGGTCCACGGGACTGCGGTAGCCGGTGCGGCTCAGGCGGTCGGCGGCCAGGCGATGAGCGGTCAGGCTGTGGGCGGTCCGTCGCTGGGCGGCTAGTCGGCGATCCCTTCGGGGATCGCCTTCCTTATGCCGGGCGCCAGGTCCACGAGGGGTGCCAGGCCGTTCCCGGTGCGCTTCTCGGGGATCGTCACCTCGACGTACGCCTTGCGCAGGGTCGTGGTGAGACGGAACGACCCGTCGTCCTGCTTCTCCAGCAGCCACCCCACCCCGTCGACCTCCACCCCGTCGGCCTCCGGATCGTCCATCTTCGCGGGCCGCTGTACACCGCACCGCAGTATGATCGCCGGGTCACCCCAGCCCGCGGTCAGCGCGGATGCCGGCTCGGGGTCCCGGCGATCCTGACCGTCGACCTTGGACGGCAGCGCCCTGTCGAGGTTCTCGCACAGCCCGGTGACTTTCGTGCCCGGGCTGGGAACCGCGGCCCGGGCGCCGTCGTCTGCTGAGGAGCAGCCCGCAAGGGGGATCAGGGTGAGCAGCGCGGGCAGGCCGATGAGCCGGCGACGGAAATCAATCACCGGCCAAGGGTAGACGGGGGCTACAGATGGACCACCGGGCAGGTCAGGGTGCGAGTGATGCCGTCCACCTGCTGGACCTTCGCGACCACCAACCGGCCCAGGTCGTCTACGGTGTCGGCTTGTGCGCGGACGATCACGTCATACGGTCCTGTCACGTCCTCGGCCTGGATGACCCCAGGAATCTTGCTGATCGTCTCGGCGACGGTCGACGCCTTGCCGACCTCCGTCTGGATCAGGATGTACGCCTGTACCACGGAACCTCCAGGGCGGCCACGAGGATCATGTGGGGAAAAGGAACGCCACGGTATCGCGTCGTCGCTCGCCACGGGGAGACCCGCGGGGGCGTGGACGCCCGCGCCGGGGTGCGGACACGACAGAAGTTCACGGTCCCCTCGACCGTATCGAGGACACTGATGACGCGCGACCGGGCACGGCACGGCACAGAAGGGGCGTAAGGGCCATGAAGGGCACTGTTGGTGAGCTCGGGGAGTTCGGGCTCATCAGGGAGCTCACCTCCCGTCTCACCACCACCCCGGCGGTCCGGGTGGGCCCCGGCGACGACGCCGCGGTGGTCGCCGCGCCCGACCGCCGGGTCGTGGCGAGCACCGACATCCTTCTGGAGGGTCGGCACTTCCGCCGCGACTGGTCCACGGCCTACGACGTGGGCCGCAAGGCCGCCGCGCAGAACCTCGCGGACATCGCCGCCATGGGTGCGGTGCCCACCGCCCTGCTGCTCGGTCTGGTGGTGCCCGCCGAACTCCCCGTGACCTGGCCCTCGGAGCTCATGGACGGCCTGCGCGACGAGTGCCAGGTGGCCGGCGCCTCCGTGGTCGGCGGGGACGTCGTCCGCGGGGACACGATCATGGTCTCCATCACCGCACTCGGCGATCTGCGGGGCCAGGAGCCGGTCACCCGGGCCGGCGCCCAGCCCGGCGACCTCGTCGCGGTGACCGGCTGGCTGGGCTGGTCCGCGGCCGGGTACGCGGTGCTCTCCCGGGGCTTCCGCTCGCCCCGGGCGTTCGTGGAGGCGCACCGGCGCCCCGAGCCGCCGTACCACGCGGGCCCCGCCGCCGCGGCGCTCGGCGCGACCGCGATGTGCGACGTGAGCGACGGGCTGATCGCCGACCTCGGGCACATCGCCGAGGCCAGCAAGGTCCGCATCGACGTGCGCTCCGGCGCGATCGACATCCCCTCGCAGATGAACGACATCGGGCAGGCCGTCGGCGTCGACCCCATCCAGTGGGTGCTGACCGGGGGAGAGGACCACGCGATCGTGGCGACCTTCTCGCCGGACGTGAAGCTGCCGGCCCGCTGGAAGGTGATCGGCGAGGTCCTCAACCCCTCGGCGCTGCCCCAGGTGACGGTCGACGGGGCGCCCTGGACCAGCAAGGGCGGCTGGGACCACTTCGGCGAGGACATCGAGTCGTGAAGCCTTTTGTGCTCACGGTGGCGGGCTCGGATTCCGGCGGAGGCGCCGGAATCCAGGCCGACTTGAAGACCATGCTCGCGCTCGGCGTGCACGGCATGAGTGTCGTTACGGCGGTCACCGCGCAGAACTCCCTTGGTGTGCAGGGCGCTTGGGAGCTGCCGGTGGAGGCGGTGCGGGCGCAGTACCGCAGTGTCGTGGACGACATCGGTGTCCAGGCCGTGAAGACCGGGATGCTCGCCTCGGCCGAACTCGTCGAGGAGGTCGCCGAGTTGATCGGTGCCACTGGTGTCCCGACCGTGGTCGACCCGGTCGGCGTCTCCAAGCACGGGGACTCCCTGCTGGCCTCGTCCGCCCTGGAGTCCCTGCGGCACAAGCTGCTCCCGGTGGCCACCGTCGCCACCCCTAACCTCGACGAGGTGGCCCAACTCACCGGTGTTCAGGTGGAGTCGGAGTCCCGGATGAGAGAGGCGGCCGACGCCGTCCTGTCGTACGGGCCGGCCTGGGTGCTCATCAAGGGCGGCCATCTCCCCGGTGACGCCGTCGACCTGCTCACCGACGGCTCCGAGGAGCACTGGCTGCGCGCACCCCGCCACGACAACCGCCATACGCACGGCACGGGCTGCACCCTCGCCTCCGCGATCGCCTCCCAGCTCGCGAAGGGCCAGTCCGTGCCGGAGGCGGTGGCGGTGGCCAAGGAGTACGTCACCGGGGCGATCGCGGCCGGCTTCGCGCTGGGCGGCGGGATCGGGCCCGTGGACCACGGCTGGGCGCTGCGCGGGGACTCCGCGTCGGGGACGCCGGCGGGTTGATGTGCGTCGCCGGGTTCACGGTGAGCGGCTTCACCCTGGGGTGGCGCGGTGGTCAGGTGCACGGCACAGCAAAAAGCCGGCCCACCTTTCGGTGGACCGGCTCTGCAGCGAACCAGCAGTGGCGCGCGCTTCAGCTGTGCGTCAGCGCGAGACCTTGCCGGCCTTGATGCACGAGGTGCACACGTTGAGGCGCTTCGGCGTCCCGCCGACCACAGTACGGACGTGCTGGATGTTCGGGTTCCAGCGACGGGACGTACGGCGGTGCGAGAAGGACACGCTGTTGCCGAAGCCCGGCCCCTTGCC
The DNA here is from genome assembly GCF_042669125.1 of Streptomyces sp. NPDC057253. Lineage (NCBI taxonomy): Bacteria > Bacillati > Actinomycetota > Actinomycetes > Kitasatosporales > Streptomycetaceae > Streptomyces > Streptomyces sp. NPDC057253. The sequence goes on from NZ_JBHUXV010000091.1 coordinate 7,172, forward strand.
ACAGACGTCGCAGTTGGCAGCCACGGGTCACTCCAAAGACTTCAGATGCACTTACGGTGGGATCCCGGCGGGCCGGGATCGAGATCGCAGGATCAAAGATCTGAGTGGCGCTGCCAGGGGAATGGCCCGATCGGGATCGGGCAACCGGAGCAGCATACAACGACTGCGCCAGTAGAACGAAACTACCATGGCTGATCAGGCACTCGCTCCCGGCCCTCTTCCGGCGGACGCCCGCCCTGGGTCTACGCTGCGTCCAGTCCAGCAGCCCGAGGAGGCGCAGGTGGCGCAGGTGCCGCAGACATTCTTCGATGCTCTCGCGGTGCGCACCTGGTGCGGTCTCGCACTGCGGGCGCTGGGTCGGGCGCGCGAGGAGATCGACGCGATCAACGTCTACCCCGTCGCCGACGGGGACACCGGCACCAACCTGTATCTCACGGCGGAGTCGGCGGCCGCGGCCGTGGAGGCCGTCTTCGACGCCCACGACGCCCATGACCTGGGGAAACCCGCACTCGCCGACGCCGCGCGGGCGATGGCGCACGGAGCCCTCATAGGCGCCCGCGGCAACTCCGGCACGATCCTCGCCCAGCTGCTGCGGGGCATGGCCCAGGTGCTGGCCGCCGACAGTGAGACGGCTCACACCGACGGCGAGGGACTCCGGCTCGCCCTGCGGCACGCCGCCGACTCCGCCCGAGAGGCGGTCGCCCACCCCGTCGAGGGCACCGTCCTGACGGTCGCCTCCGCCGCCGCCGACGCGGCCGGGCAGACGGAGGGCGACTGCGGGACGGTCGCCCGGGCCGCCTACGACGGAGCACGCGCCGCCCTCGCCGCGACCCCCGGCCAGCTGGCCGTGCTGGAGCGGGCGGGCGTGGTGGACGCCGGCGGGCGCGGGCTGGTGGCGGTGCTGGCGGCCCTGGTGGAGACGTTCACGGGGGAGACGCCCAGGGCCGTTCCGGTGGCGGCCGACACAGCGCACGCACGCGTGGCGGGCGGTACGGCCGTGACGTCCCCCGAGACCGCCACGGAGGTGTCCCTGGTCACCCCCGACGTCTCCGCGACCCTGGAAGAGTGCGCCGACGCCCCGGACACCGGTGGACCCGCGTTCGAGGTGATCTACCTCCTGGAGGCCGACGACACCGCCGTGACCCGGCTGCGGGAGCGGCTCGACGGGCTCGGGGACTCCCTCGTGGTGGTCGGCGGCGACGGACTGTGGAACGTCCATGTGCACGTCGACGACGCGGGCGCCGCCGTGGAGGCGGGCGTCGAGGCCGGCCGGCCGTACCGGATACGGATCACCCACTTCGGCGTCGGCGACGTCCACACCACCGGCGCCGAACGGCCGCCCCGCGAGCGCGCCCAGCGGGCCGTCGTCGCCGTCGTGCCCGGCGAGGGCCTGGCCGTGCTGTACGCCGAGGCCGGTGCGACCACCGTGCTCGCCCGCCCCGGGGAGCCGCCCGCGAGCGGCGAGCTCGTCCAGGCCGTACGGCGGGCCCACGCGCGCGAGGTCGTGCTGCTGCCCAACGACGCCGACCTGCGCCACACCGCGGCCGCGGCGGCCGAGCAGGCCCGCGCGGAGGGCATCCGGGTCGCGCTGATCCCGACCCGCTCCGCGGTCCAGGGCATCGCGGCGCTCGCCGTGCACGAGCCGGAGCGCCGGTTCGACGAGGACGTGGTCCAGATGACCTCGGCGGCCGGCGCGACCCGCCATGCCGAGGTCGTCGTCGCGGAACGCCAGTCCTGGACCATGGCCGGCATCTGCCAGGCCGGTGACGTCCTCGGCCTCATCGACGGGGACGTGGCCGTGATCGGCTCGGACGTCACCGCCACCGCCGAGGGCGTCCTCGACCGCATGCTCTCGGCCGGCGGTGAACTGGTCACCCTCGTCCTCGGCGACGAGGCCCCCGAGGCCGTCGCCGACCATCTGGAGGCCCGGGTGCGGGAGTCGTACCTCGCCGTGGACACGGTGGTGTACCGGGGTGGGCGGCAGGGGGCCTTGCTGCTCATCGGGGTGGAGTAGGGCGGGCCCGGGCGGGGCCGAGGGACCCCGGGGATCAGGGGCCCTGGGGATCAGCCCTCCTGCTCCTCCATGAGCGCGAGCAGCTGCTCGGCCTCGGCGCGACGGGCCTGTGCCGTTTCGTCGTGGGCGTCGCGACGGGTCGGTTTCGTCCCACCGTCGGCGTCGCGACGGGCCTGTTGCGTCCCATCCTCCGCGTCACGACGGAACGGTCCCGTCCCGTCGTCGCCCTCCCCGTCCCCGCCCCCGGCACCGTAAGCAGCCAACACCGCACGCGCGCGTGCCGCCGCCTCCGCCGGGCGGCTCAGGTCCGCCGCCAGCCACCCGGCCGCCAGCTCGGCGCCGGTCCGGGCGTCCAGGGCGTCGGCGCCGAGCGAGGCGAACAGCACGATCGACTCGGCGACCTGGGCCAGCGCCTCCTCCAGCACGGCCCGGATCGAGTCGTCCTCGGCGTCCTCGGGCACGGAACGCGCCAGCAGATCGCCGAACTGCCGGTGGGTGTGCCCGAGTTCGCCGATCAGCCGTGGCCGCGCCTCCTCGTCGGCCTCCGCGTCGCCCAGCGCGGCCTCGCACTCGCGGACCGCCTCCGCCATCAACTCCCGTGCCGTGTCCGCCCCGTCCTCGGCCCGCAGGGCGAGCCACGCGCGGGCCCGCAGGGAGCGGATCAGGCCGTGCACATTGCCGAGCTCGCGCCACAGGCCACCCGCGCGCGCGTACGCCCGGTCCGCCTCGGCCGGCAGACCCGCGGCCCCGAGGGACTCGGCGGCGAGGTGGGCGAGCGTGGCGTGGTCGTGCTGCTCGGGCCAGTGCCGGGCGGTCTCGGCGGCCTGGAGACGCCGTTCGGCCGCCTCCCGGTGCTCACCCAGCTCGCTCAGACAGTCGCCGAGCCACCACTGCGTCTGGACGACCACCCCGTCACCGTGCGTCTCGGCGCTCAGCTCGGGCAGCGCCGACTCCAGCACCTCCGCCGCCTCGGCCCACCTGCCGATGCGCACCAGGTAGCCGCCCAGCTGGTGCCGGGCCCAGGCGCCGAGGGTCGGGCCCTCGCCGGCCTCGTCGGCCCAGTGCGCGGCCTCCAGGGCGTGCTCCGCGGCCTCCTCGGCGAGCCCCCGGCCCCCGACGACCTCGGCGAGCTGGAGCCGCAGCTGGGCCCGCCCGATCGGTTCCAGATGCGGCCCGCCGTGCTCCAGGGCCGCGCGCAGCGCCCGCTCGGTCCCGGCCAGGTCGCCCAGGTGGTGGAGCAGCCCGGCCAGCCGGGCCTCGTACTCCACCGCGAACCAGGGCAGCCCCGCCGCCACGAACCCCTCCGCGGCCCATGTGAACAGTTCCGCCGCCGTCTCCACGTCCCCGGTCCGCGCGGCCAGCTCCGCCAGCATCGCCTGCGCCTCGGCGACCCGCGCGGCGAGCCGTACGTCGTCCCCGGTGCGCCCCTCCACGAGGGCGAGCACCTCCCGTACGGCCTGCTCGGCTTCGGAGAGGGCCTCGTCCTCCCCGGTCTCCTGCACCCGTCGCATCAGGATGCGCGCCCGGGACATCACCACCGACGCGGTCTGCCGTACCCCGGTGCCGTCCGCCGCGTAGAGCGCGAGGACCTCGTCGTACGGCCCGGCGACGGCAGCGAGGCCTTCGTCCACCTCGCCGGCCAGCGCCTGCACGTACGCGGCACGCGCGTGTGCGGCGAGCGCCTCGCCGGGGTCGCCCGCCTGCTCGTACAGCTCGGCGGCCCGCTCGAACAGGTCCGCACCCTCGGGGCCCAGGTCCATCGCCTCGTGGTCGGCTATCTCCGCGAGGTCGCGCGGGTCCAGTTCGGCGCCCTGCGCGGCCCGTGCGACCGCCGCCCACGCCTCCACGGCGTTCGGCTGGAGGGTGTCGGACAGCCGCCGGGCCTCGGCGATCAGTGCGGCGAGGTCGGGCTCCTGGGCCGTCACGGCGGCCTGGGGCGCCACCGGGGGAGCGGCGACCGTCCGCGCCGCCCGCACCCCGAGCGGCAGCCGTTCCACCAGCGGCCGCTGTGCCATACGCGCGCGTGCCCGCTCGCTGACATGCGTCGTGCCGTTGCGCTCGTCGAAGCGGGCGGCCAGCGCGAGGGCCTCCTCGCGCGCGTGGGCGGCGAGTTCCGCCGCCGTCCAGGACCGGCCCGCGGGCCCCGGCACCGGCCGGTCGGCCGGACCGAGCTCGACGAGACGGTCCATGAGCAGCGCCACCACGGCCATGAAGTCCAGCCTGCTGCGCGGATGACCGTCGTCCGTGAAGTACGCGGGACGCTCCGCGAGCAGCTCCAGGCCCCGCGCCTCGTTGCCGCTGAGCGCGCAGAACTCGACATGGTCCGCGTAGGCGCCCCGCATGCTCTCCATCGACCGCACGAGCCGGAAGCCCCGCAGATGATGGGCGCGCGCCTCCTCCAGCCGTCCCAGCCGCAGCAGCGGTATCAGCGAGGAGGCGAGGGCCGCGTGCGGCTCATGGGCGCAGGTGAACTGGCCCTCCAGGACCGGCGCCCACAGCTCCAGCGCCTCCTCGTCCCGCCCGCCCTGGGACTGCCACCAGCCCTGTTCGTGCAGCTCGCAGGCGTGGCAGTCGGCCATGCTGTCCCGGTCCGCGGCCAGCCACGCGGCGTACGCGCGCTCGGCCCGCTCCTGGTCCCCGATGTGCGCGGCCACGCTGTACTCGGCGCTGCGCACGGCCCGTTCGGAGTGTCCCGCCAGCCGGTAGCGGTGCTCCATCTCGCCGAGCCACTTCTCCATCGCGGCGAGCGGGATGTGCGGCTGGTCGAGCATGCCGGTCGTCATCCACTTGAAGACCCAGTGCAGCGAGTGCGTCTCGTACTCGTCGAAGTCCTCGGGGCGCTCGTCCCACATGCGCAGCAGCCGCGCGAAGGGGACGAACATCTTGGCCTTCTCGGAGCTGTAGTTGTAGACCTTCAGCTGGTGTCCGAGCGCCTCGATCACCGCGAGCGGGATGTTCAGCTTCTCGGCCTCGGCGAGCAGCTGTTCCGCGCGCGCGTTGCGGGCCGGCCCCTCCGGCTCCTCGGAGTTCTCCGCCATGGCGCGGCGCAGCGCCTCGAACGCCGCCTCCCCGTCGATCCCGCTCATCAGCGGCCCTCCTCGCCGTTCGTGGCCCACTCCAGGAGGCCGATGAAGGCCCGGTTCAGCAGCGCCGTGTCCGCGGGCCTGAGCGGGCGCTGGGCCATCAGCAGCGCCTGCCCGTACAGGGACTCGGTGGCGGTGCCGATCAGTTCCGGATCGCCGAGCGAACCGATCCGCCGTACCAGAGGGTTGAGATGGTTCAGCACGAGACGCGCGCGGGGGGCGCTCCCGCGCAGCGAGCCGAGGATGCCCGCCCACAGGTCGTCGGCCTGCTCCTCGGCATCCGCCCGCGCCTGCTCGTGCCGGGCGTCCCGGTCGTCCAGGTGCAGTGCGGGCACGGACAGCGGCCGGAAGGCGCGCAGGACGACATCGCAGCCCAGCGGATCGAGCCTGGCCCGCGCGGCCGCGAGGAAACCGGACAGCGCCAGTTCCTCCACCGGATCGACCAGGTCCATGTGGGCGGTGACGGTGTCCGCGTCCAGCTCGGTGACGACCGTCCCCGGCCGCACCGAGGGCAGTGCCTCGACCAGGTCGCTGTCGTACGTGTAACCGCCGTTGACCACCCCGATGCCCTGTGCGGAGGCGATCGGGGCGACCTGCCGGTACTCCTCGACCGTGCGCGTGAAGTGCACCACCGGGTGCCGCTGGGCGAACTCCTCCAGGGACAGCCGCCCGTCGGTCGTCTCGAACGGCAGCCAGGGCAGCATCGTGCGCAGCATCTCCCGGTCGTGCCGCGCGAGCGACTTCACGCCCAGGTGGTGCACGGACAGGAAGGCCCCGAGCCGCTCCGGGTCCCCGGCGGCCAGGCCCGTCAGCCAGGACCGGATCCGCTCGCCGAGCGCGTCCCGCACGGCGGCCAGCGTCTCGTCCTCGTACAGCGACTCGCGCGAGGCCGTGGGCCGCAGGCTGTCGGTGTCCAGGACGCACCGGACGAAGAACGCCCAGTCGGGCAGCAGCTGTTCGGCCCGCTCGGTCAGCAGCATGCCCTTGAGATGCACGCGATGGGTCGCCCGCTGGGCGGGGCTGACGGCGGACGGCAGGACGTACGCGACGCCCCGGACCCCGGCCAGCGGAACGTTCAGCTCGATCGAGTCCAGCGGGGTGAAGCCGAACAGGTCGTGGCAGTGCCGGGCCAGGGCCACCCTGCGGTTGGCCGGAGAGGGATACGGGCGGTCCCAGGGCGCGGGCAGATCGGTGACCGCCTCCTCGCCGACCCGGACGTCGTACGGCAGCAGGGAGCCGAAGTCCCGGGCGAGCTGGAGCACGCGTTCGGGTGCGAGCCACTCGCCGGCGCCCGCGCGGGCGACCAGGTACACGGTCGTCCCCGGTTCCGGACGGGCGTCGGGGGGCAGCGTCCGCACCCGGTACGAACCGTCGTCGCTCGCCGTCCACTCCACGGGCGGGGCGTCCGGCGTCCGGGCGCTGCGGCTGACCACGCGGATGCGTTCGGCGACCACGAAACAGGCGAGCAGCCCGATGCCGAACTGCCCGAGGAAGTCCGAGCGCGCCTCCTGAAGTCCCTCGGCCCGCTTGGAACTGCGCCCGATGGTGGCCAGCAGGTTGTGCACGTCCGCCTCGGTGAGCCCGACCCCGGAGTCCTCGACCCGCAGGGCGCCCTCCTCGGCGTACAGCCGCACTCTGGCCGGGGCGTCCGGCTGCTCGGCCCGCCGGGCCGTGATGGCGTCCACCGCGTTCTGGAGCAGCTCGCGCAGGTAGACCTTGGGGCTGGAGTAGAGGTGATGGGAGAGGAGGTCCACCAGACCGCGCAGGTCGACCTGGAACGTATGAGGTTGCTGAGGTACCTGGGGTGTCTGTGATGACTGTGAGGTCTGGGAATCCATCGTCGCAGCGCCGGTGGGGGGAACGTTCGCGCGGCGCGGGGTCGGGCGGTCCCGGGTGGGGCGGTGACCGCGGGGGATGGCCGGAGCGCGCCATCCTAAGTCCCCAACCAGCCGTCTGACCAGGGGTTTCCCAGCATGTATACGGCAATGTCAGTGGCGTGGTGTGCAATGGATCTCGTGCCCGCACTGGAAGAACCGTTGAAGAAGGTGCTCGGCCCCGCCACCGCGAAGGTGATGGCCGAGCACCTCGGCCTGCACTCCGTCGGCGATCTCCTGCACCACTACCCGCGCAGATACGAGGAGCGGGGGCAGCTCACCCACCTCGCCGACCTCCCCCTGGACGAGCACGTCACCGTGGTCGCCCAGGTCGCCGACGCCCGCCTGCACAGCTTCGCCTCCGCCAAGGCTCCGCGCGGCAAGGGACAGCGTCTGGAGGTCACCATCACGGACGGCAGCGGCCGCCTCCAACTGGTCTTCTTCGGCAGCGGAGTCCACAAGCCGCACAAGGAACTCCTGCCGGGCACCCGCGCGATGTTCGCCGGCAAGGTCTCCCTCTTCAACCGCCGCCTCCAACTGGCGCATCCGGCCTACGAGTTGCTGCGCGGTGACGCCGAGGAAACCGTCGAGACCTGGGCCGGCGCCCTGATCCCCATCTACCCCGCCACCGCCAAGCTGGAGTCCTGGAAGATCGGCAAGGCGATCCAGACGGTCCTGCCCAGTGCCCAGGAGGCGCTGGACCCGCTCCCGGAGTCCCTCCGTGAGGGCCGGGGCCTGGTCACCCTCCCCGAAGCCCTCCTCAAGATCCACCGCCCGCACACCAAGGCCGACATCGCCGACGCCCACGCCCGCCTCAAGTGGGACGAGGCCTTCGTCCTCCAGGTGGCCCTGGCCCGCCGCCGCCACGCGGACGCCCAACTCCCGGCCATCCCGCGGAAACCGGCTCCGGACGGCCTCCTCACCGCCTTCGACGACCGCCTCCCCTTCACCCTCACCGAAGGCCAGCAGAAGGTCTCGAAGGAGATCTTCGACGACCTGGCCACGGACCACCCGATGCACCGGCTGCTCCAGGGAGAGGTCGGCAGCGGGAAGACGATGGTGGCCCTGCGCGCCATGCTCGCCGTCGTCGACGCGGGCGGGCAGGCCGCCATGCTCGCCCCCACCGAGGTGCTCGCCCAGCAGCACCACCGCTCGATCGTCGAGATGATGGGCGAGCTCGCGGAGGGCGGCATGCTCGGTGGGTCCGAGCACGGGACCAAGGTCGTGCTGCTCACCGGGTCCATGGGGACCGCCGCGCGGCGGCAGGCGATGCTGGACCTCGTCACCGGCGAGGCCGGGATCGTGATCGGCACGCACGCGCTGATCGAGGACAAGGTGCAGTTCCAGGACCTGGGCCTGGTCGTGGTCGACGAACAGCACCGCTTCGGGGTCGAGCAGCGGGACGCCCTGCGCGGAAAGGGCAAACAACCGCCCCACCTCCTCGTCATGACGGCCACCCCCATCCCGCGCACCGTCGCGATGACGGTCTTCGGCGACCTGGAGACCTCCGTCCTGGACCAGCTCCCGGCCGGCCGCTCCCCGATCGCCAGCCATGTCGTCCCCGCCGCCGACAAGCCCCACTTCCTCAGCCGCGCCTGGGAGCGGGTCCGCGAAGAGGTCGAGAACGGCCACCAGGCCTACGTCGTCTGCCCCCGCATCGGCGACGAGGAGGACGACCCGAAGAAGGGCAGGAAGTCCGCGGAGGACGAGGCCGAGAAGCGCCCCCCGCTCGCGGTCCTGGAGATCGCGGACCAGCTCACCGCGGGCCCGCTGCGAGGTCTCCGGGTCGAGGTCCTGCACGGCCGGATGCACCCCGACGACAAGGACGCGGTCATGCGCCGCTTCGCCGCGGGCGAGACCCACGTCCTCGTCGCCACCACGGTCATCGAGGTCGGCGTCAACGTCCCCAACGCCACCGCGATGGTCATCATGGACGCCGACCGCTTCGGCGTCTCCCAGCTCCACCAGCTGCGCGGCCGGGTCGGCCGGGGCTCTGCGGCGGGCCTGTGCCTGCTGGTCACGGAGGTGCCGGAGGCGAGCCCGGCTCGCCAGCGTCTGAACGCGGTCGCCTCCACCCTGGACGGCTTCGAGCTCTCCCGCATCGACCTGGAGCAGCGAAGGGAGGGCGACGTCCTCGGCCAGGCCCAGTCGGGCGCCCGGACCTCCCTGCGGGTCCTCGCCGTGATCGAGGACGAGGAGATCATCGCGGAGGCGAGGCAGGAGGCGACGGCGGTGGTGGAGGCGGACCCGGAGCTGACGGCACTGCCCGGCCTGCGCACAGCCCTGGACGCGCTATTGGACGAGGAGAGGGAGCAGTACCTGGAGAAGGGCTGAGAAACTGAAGCCGTAACCACTCCCCGAGCAAGGACCGAAGATGACCCGCGTGATCGCCGGCCGGGCCGGCGGACGCCGACTCGCAGTCCCGCCAGGCAATGGCACCCGCCCCACCTCCGACCGCGCCAGAGAAGGCCTCCTCTCCACCTGGCAGTCCCTCCTGGGCGGTCCCCTGGACGGTGAGAGGGTCCTCGACCTGTACGCGGGCTCGGGAGCGGTGGGTCTGGAAGCCCTCTCCCGCGGCGCGAGCCACACCCTCCTGGTCGAGGCCGACGCGCGAGCCGCGCGCACCATCCGGGAGAACGTCAAGAGCCTCGGCCTGCCCGGCGCCGAGGTACGGGCGGGCAAGGCGGAGCAGATCATTCAACAACCGGCGCCGGCGCAGCCGTACGACATCGTCTTTCTCGACCCGCCCTACCGAGTCTCAGATCACGATCTTCGCGAGATTCTCCTCACACTCCGTACCGAACACTGGCTAGCGCCCGAGGCCCTGGTCACCGTTGAGCGCAGTACCAGAGGGGGCGAATTCGCCTGGCCGCCCGGTTTCGAGGCGGTCAAGGCCCGTCGCTACGGCGAGGGAACGTTTTGGTACGGTCGCGCCGCCACGGGCGACAACGCCTCTGCGTGCGAAGACGCACGATGACCGGACCGGAGAGCGAGGGATCTCAAGTGCGCCGCGCCGTCTGTCCCGGGTCGTTCGACCCGATCACCAACGGACATCTCGACATCATCTCCCGCGCCTCCAGGCTGTACGACGAGGTCTACGTCGCGGTGATGATCAACAAATCGAAGAAGGGCCTCTTCGAGATCGACGAGCGGATCGACCTGATCCGCGAGGTCACCGCCGAGTACGGCAACGTGATCGTGGAGTCCTTCCACGGCCTGCTGGTCGACTACTGCAAGGAACGCGACATCCCGGCCATCGTCAAGGGCCTGCGCGCGGTCAGCGACTTCGACTACGAGCTCCAGATGGCCCAGATGAACAACGGCCTCAGCGGTGTCGAGACCCTCTTCGTGCCGACCAACCCCACCTACAGCTTCCTGTCCTCCTCGCTCGTCAAGGAGGTCGCCACCTGGGGCGGAGACGTCTCCCACCTGGTGCCCCCGAGGGTCCTGGAAGCGCTGAACGAGCGCCTCCGCAAAGGCTGATGGGGCTACAGTCGTCCCGTCCGTCTCCAACACAGCTGTAGAGAGTGGCGAGCACAGGTGGACGTGCAGAAGAAGCTCGACGAGATCGTGGCCACGGTCTCCGGCGCCCGGTCGATGCCCATGTCGGCCTCGGTGATGGTCAACCGCGCCGAACTGCTCGCGCTGCTGGAGGAGGTGCGCCAGGCCCTGCCGGGTTCCCTCGCGCAGGCCCAGGAGCTGATCGGCGACCGTGAGCAGATGGTCGAGCAGGCCCGCCAGGAGGCCGAGCGGATCATCGGGCAGGCACACGCCGAGCGCGGCTCCCTGATCTCCGACACCGAGATCGCCCGCCGTTCCCAGGCCGAGGCCGACCGGATCCTCAGCGAGGCCCGCCAGGAGGCCGAGGAGGTCCGCGCCGAGGCCGACGACTACGTCGACTCCAAGCTCGCCAACTTCGAGGTCGTCCTCACCAAGACCCTCGGCTCGGTCGGCCGTGGCCGCGAGAAGCTCCTCGGCACCGGTCCCGGCCTCGACGAGAACGGCTACGAGGACGAGGACGCCCCCGAGCGAAGCCACGACCCCGAGACCCTGCGCAAGGACGCCGACTCCTACGTCGACGCCAAGCTCGGCGCCTTCGAGGCGGTCCTCGCCAAGACCCTGGAGGCGGTCGGCCGCGGCCGGCAGAAGCTGCACGGCCGTATCGCCACGGACGACCTCGGCGCCCTCGCCGACGACCTGTCCACCGTCCAGCACTCCAGCGACGCCGACTACCTGGCCGACCTCGCCGCTCTCGCCGAGCAGGACAGCCGGGCGGCGGCCCACGCGGCCCAGGCGGCGGGCGCCGCGGCCGAGCAGCAGGACTACGCCCAGCAGGCGGCGTACGGCTACCAGCAGCAGACCGACGCCTACGCGGGCTACCAGCAGCAGCCCGACCCGTACGCCCAGCAGGACCCGTACGGCTACCAGCAGGCCGATCCCTACGCCTACCAGGGCTACGACCAGGAGCAGCCGGCCTACGACCCGAACCAGGCCCAGCAGCCGCAGCAGGCGCAGCAGTCCTACGCCCTGGACGAGACCAGCCTCTTCGACACCGGCATGATCACGCCGGAGCAGCTGAGGGCGTACGAGCAGGGCCGCGGCCAGTGAGGAACCGGTGAGGGACCACCGGATTGGGCCGTGAGCGAAAGGTCCAGTATCCTGGCTCTTCGGTCGCGCGTACGTCCGCGATCAACGCTGCCCGGGAACACCGAAGGGCGGCGTCCCTCTGAGCTCGAAGATCGAAAGCAGGAATGGCTTCCAACGCGCGCCTCGACCACCGCAACCCTCTCGTGTTCGACACACACGAGCTGGGGCGGCGTCCTGGCGCGCTGCAGCGCCTGACCCGTGAGATCGACGCCCCCAAGGATCTCGGGATCCAGGGAGTGATCGGAGTGCCGGAAGGCGCCCCGGTCGAGCTCGAACTCCGCCTTGAGTCGGTCATGGAAGGGGTGCTTGTCACAGGCACCGCCCGTGCACGGGCCAAGGGGGAGTGCGTAAGGTGTCTGGAGCCGCTGGAGCTGGAGCTCGAAGCGGACTTCCAGGAGATGTTCTCGTACCCTGACGCCGACGACCGTGGCCGTGTGAAAGCGGAACCGGTCGACGACGCCGAGGAAGACGAGGACAGGCTCTTCATCGAGGACGGCCTGTTCGACCTCGAACCCGTGCTGCGTGATGCGGTGGTGCTCGCACTGCCGATGCAGCCGGTGTGCCAGGACGACTGTCTGGGCCTGTGCTCCGAGTGCGGGGCGCGGCTCACGGACGACCCGGACCACCACCATGACGCCGTCGACATCCGTTGGGCGGCACTGCAGGGACTCGCCGGTTCACTCGAAGACGGCGAGAAGGACGAGATGAGCGGCGCTGACGCGGAAGCGGGCGTCGACGAGAAGCAGGAGAAGTAGCCGTGGCTGTTCCGAAGCGGAAGATGTCGCGCAGCAACACGCGCCACCGCCGGTCGCAGTGGAAGGCTGCGGTCCCCACCCTGGTTGCGTGCGAGCGCTGCCACGAGCCCAAGCTGCAGCACATCGCGTGCCCCGCTTGTGGCACCTACAACAAGCGCCAGGTCCTCGAGGTCTGAGCGGCTGGTGAGAGGCACTGTGTCCACTCCGAAGAAGAACTCGGGCGACAACCAGGCCTCGTCCCACACGCTGTTGGAAGGGCGGCTCGGGTACAAGCTCGAGTCCGCCCTTCTGGTGCGTGCACTGACCCACCGGTCCTACGCGTACGAGAACGGCGGTCTGCCGACCAATGAGCGCCTGGAGTTCCTCGGGGACTCCGTGCTGGGGCTCGTGGTCACGGACACGCTGTACACCACCCACCCCGACCTGCCCGAAGGCCAGTTGGCCAAGTTGCGGGCCGCGGTGGTCAACTCGCGTGCGCTGGCGGAGGTCGGCCGTGGGCTCGACCTGGGCTCCTTCATCCGGCTCGGCCGTGGTGAAGAGGGCACGGGCGGCCGGGACAAGGCGTCCATCCTCGCCGACACCCTGGAAGCGGTGATCGGCGCTGTCTATCTCGACCAGGGTCTGGATGCGGCGAGCGAGCTCGTCCACCGGCTGTTCGATCCGTTGATCGAGAAGTCCTCCAACCTCGGTGCCGGCCTGGACTGGAAGACCAGTCTCCAGGAGCTCACCGCGACCGAAGGACTCGGTGTGCCCGAGTACCTGGTCACGGAGACCGGCCCCGACCACGAGAAGACCTTCACTGCTGCCGCCCGCGTCGGAGGCGTCTCGTACGGCACCGGCACCGGCCGCAGCAAGAAGGAGGCGGAGCAGCAGGCCGCGGAGTCCGCCTGGAGGTCCATCCGGGCCGCCGCGGACGAGCGAGCCAAGGCGGCGGCGGCGAAGGCCGTCGACATCGCCGAAGCCGTCGAAGCCTCCGAGGACGACGACGAGGGTCCGTCGTCCGTCTCCGCCTGACGCCTGGCAACAGCGCGTCCTGAAGCACAGCGCGGTCGAGCGCCTGTCCCAGCACACCGGGGGCGGGCGCTCGGCTCATACACCGGTCCGTGACGGGGGAGCCCCATGCCCGAGTTGCCCGAGGTCGAGGTCGTACGGCGCGGTCTGGAGCGGTGGGTCGCCCACCGTACGGTCGCCGAGGCCGAGGTGCTGCACCCGCGTGCGGTACGGCGCCACCTGGCCGGCGCCGACGACTTCGCGCACCGGCTCAAGGGGCACCGCGTGGGCACCCCGAGCCGGCGCGGCAAGTACCTGTGGCTGCCGCTGGAGGACACCGACCAGTCGATCCTGGCGCATCTCGGGATGAGCGGTCAGCTGCTGGTGCAGCCGCACGCGGCGCCCGACGAGAAGCACCTCAGGATCCGCGTCAGGTTCGCCGACGAGGTCGACACCGAGCTGCGCTTCGTGGACCAACGCACCTTCGGCGGACTGTCGTTGCACGACAACACCCCCGACGGGCTGCCCGACGTCATCGCGCACATCGCCCGCGACCCCCTCGACCCGCTCTTCGACGACGAGGCCTTCCACCAGGCCCTGCGCCGCAAGCGCTCCACCATCAAACGGGCCCTGCTGGACCAGTCGTTGATCAGCGGGGTCGGCAACATCTATGCGGACGAGGCCCTTTGGCGCTCCCGCATCCACTACGAGCGCCCGACCGCCGGCTTCACCCGCCCGCGCACCGCCGAACTCCTCGGCCACGTACGGGATGTGATGAACGCGGCCCTGGAGGTCGGCGGCACCAGCTTCGACAGCCTGTACGTCAACGTGAACGGTGAGTCGGGGTACTTCGACCGGTCCCTCGACGCGTACGGCCGCGAGGGGCTGCCCTGCAAGCGGTGCGGTACGCCGATGCGCCGGCGGCCCTGGATGAACCGGTCCAGCTACTTCTGCCCGCGGTGTCAGCGGGCGCCGCGCGTCACGTCGTAGCGCTCGCGGGCGGCCAGGACGTCGTCCATGCGACCCTCCACGAAGTGGATGAGGCCCAGGAGGCGCTCGGCGACCTCATGGCCGAGCGGCGTCAGCTCGTAGTCCACCCGGGGCGGGTTGGTGGGCTGGGCCTCGCGGTGCACCAGGCCGTCGCGCTCCAGCGCCTGGAGCGTCTGGGAGAGCATCTTCTCGCTCACGCCGTCGACCCGGCGGCGGAGTTCGTTGAAGCGCAGCGAGCCCTCGTACAGGGCGCCGAGGGTGAGTCCGCCCCAGCGGCCCGTCACGTGCTCCAGGGTGCCGCGCGAGGGGCAGGCCTTGGCGAACACGTCGTACGGGAGGTCCCGCGCCTCCTGGGGCTGCTGCGTGATGTCCATATCACAAGCGTACAGCGCTAACCGACAGGTTGCACTAACCGCAAGTTAGTGCAACCTGTCGAGAGGCTTCGTCAGTAGCCGAAGTCCTGCGTCCACCACGGGCCGCCGGAACCGAAGACCACACCCACGCCCAGCGTCTTGAAGTCGCAGTTCAGGATGTTGGCCTTGTGGCCGGGGCTGTTCATCCAGGCTTCCATGACCGCCGCCGGGTCGGACTGGCCCCGGGCGATGTTCTCGCCGCCGAGGCTGGTGATCCCGGCCTGCGCGGCCCGGTCCCACGGCGAGGCGCCGCTCGGGTCGGTGTGGTCGAAGAAGCCCTGCGCGGCCATGGCCTTGCTGAAGTCCGCGGCCAGGTCGGCCAGTGCGCTGTTGGCGGAGACCGGGCTGCACCCGACCTTGGCCCGCTCGACGTTCACCAGCTGGAGGACCTCGGCGGCGGCCGCGGCCTCCGTGGAGACCTCCACCGGCGCGGTGGTCTCCTTCTTCGCCGGCTCCCGCTCCTTCTGCGGAGGAGTCGCCTTCGGCTTCTTGCTGGGGGTGGTGGCCTGCGGCTTCTTCGTCGGCTTCTCGGTCGGCGCGGCCGTCGAGGTGGACGGGGCCGGCGCGGGGGAGGCGGAGCGCTCGGCGTCGCGGCTGGTGGAGCTGCCGTCCTCGCGGCCCTCGGCGGCGCTGCCGGAGGTGCCGCCCTGTTCGGCGGGCGAGTTGGTCGGCGACCCGGCGGCCTGCACATCGCCGCCGGTCTTGGTGCTGCCGCCGATCTTGTAGTTGTCCAGGCCCGGCACCACCCCGGTGGCGACCGCGACCGTGCCGATCGCGACGGCCGCGGAGACCCCGAGCAGACCGGTCTTCACCGGCGTGACCAGGTTCTTCTTGCGCCGGCGGTGCGAGCCGGCGCGCCGGGGGCCGTCGGCGGGCGTGTAGTCCTCGCCCCGGTACAGCGCGTACTCCTCCTCGGACGCGAACAGGTAGGCGTCACTGCGCGCGTAGGGGTCCGGCTCCTCGTGGGTCAGGTAGGGGGCGGTGCCCACCGAGGCGAAGTTGTACGAGTCCTGCGGGTCGAAGCCGCTCCGGTGGGAGCTGTATGTCTCTGTGACCCCCGTGGCGCGGCCCGTGGCGGCGCGGCCGGCGGCGGAGCGTCGGTGGCGTCCCATGTCCTTGCCTTCCTCGTCTTGTTTGTGCGGTCGACGCGTCCCCCCGGCCAACCAAAGTCACGAAACCCACACGATCGAGTGAGTTTCGTATGAGATTCATTGGCAGCGGACAGTACCGCATGGCGCCAGAGGAAGGAGTGTCCGGAGAGACATTGGCCGGTTAGGTTGCACCCATGAGCGAGGATGTACGACTGGTCGCCTGGGTGCGCGGACGCGTCCAAGGTGTGGGTTTCCGCTGGTTCACCCGGGCGAAGGCCCTTGAGATCGGCGGCCTGAGTGGTTTTGCTCTCAATTTGGACGACGGACGGGTCCAAGTGGTCGCGGAGGGACCGCGCAAGGGGTGCCAAGGACTCCTGGAGTGGCTCCTGGGTGACGACACGCCCGGCCGCGTGGACGGCGTCACCGAGATCTGGGACACACCCCGCGGGGGTTACGACGGCTTCGCCATCCGATGAGACGTTTCTGTAAAACCGCCCAGGCGGAAGCGGACGGACGTGCCACCGGCACGTGCCCCCAGCAGAAAGGTGCTGGTGGTTGCCAAGAAGCGCCTGCCGTGGCAGGCTCCGCACCTAAGATTGATCGCCACGCCCCGGGGGCCCCGAGCACGCCGCAGCGCCGCCGTTCCAGGCCGCGCCGGACCGGGTTGCCCACCAATACGGGGCGTGATCGTGTTGACCGTCAAACTTTTTGGTGAGACGCTGAAAGCACCCCGCGCACCTTAGCTGTTTGGCATGGTTGAACGGCACCACGAACTCAAAAGTGTCAAGCACCGCGGGTGCGAATCCCTCACGACCCACACCGCTTCGGTCGGTCACTCAGTGTGGAGGACCATCCATCATGGCAAAGGCGCTTCTCGGTTACGTCGGCGGCTCCGACCCTCGACTCCTCGCCGAGATGCGACGGCTCCAGCAGCGCGTCCAGGACCTGGAATCCGAGCTCGTACGGATCCAGGCGGAGAACGACGCGCTCGCGGCTGCCGCTTCTCACGACAGGATCATGGAGAGCATCGACGCACACCAGGCGGAGCCTGCGCTCACCTGATCGCTGCATCGCTCCACGACAGCTCACGCAGTGTTCGGGCGGCCCGTATCAACCGCTAAGTTGTCAGAGTTTGCAAGGGACGCTTCGGCGTCCCTTCTTTCTTGCCCCGCGCATCCTTTCACCCTCTTTAACGTTTGGTGTGCCCTGCGTGTTCAAGGGTGAAACCGCGGGGGAGAGCGCGTTCATGGAGTGAGACACCCCCGGAAGGTAGAGTCCAGCGGCGTGCACCTCAAGGCCCTGACCCTCCGCGGGTTCAAGTCGTTCGCCTCGGCGACCACGCTCCGGTTCGAGCCGGGGATCACGTGTGTCGTGGGGCCCAACGGCTCGGGCAAGTCCAATGTCGTCGACGCCCTCAGCTGGGTCATGGGCGAGCAGGGCGCCAAGTCGCTGCGCGGCGGCAAGATGGAGGACGTCATCTTCGCCGGCACCACCGGCCGCCCGCCGCTCGGCCGGGCCGAGGTGTCCCTGACCATCGACAACTCCGACGGGGCGCTGCCCATCGAGTACGCCGAGGTCACCATTACGCGGATCATGTTCCGCAACGGCGGCAGCGAGTACCAGATCAACGGCGACACCTGCCGTCTCCTCGACATCCAGGACCTGCTCTCCGACTCCGGCATCGGCCGCGAGATGCATGTCATCGTCGGCCAGGGCCAGCTCGACTCCGTCCTGCACGCCGACCCCACCGGCCGCCGCGCCTTCATCGAGGAGGCCGCGGGCGTCCTCAAGCACCGCAAGCGCAAGGAGAAGGCCCTCCGCAAGCTGGACGCGATGCAGGCCAACCTCGCGCGCGTGCAGGACCTGACGGACGAGCTGCGGCGGCAGTTGAAGCCGCTGGGACGACAGGCGGCGGTGGCCCGCAGGGCGGCCGTCATCCAGGCGGACCTCCGGGACGCCCGCCTGCGGCTGCTCGCCGACGATCTCGTACGACTGCGACAGGCGTTGCAGACCGAGGTCGCGGACGAGGCCGCGCTCAAGGAGCGCAAGGAGGCCGCCGAGCAGGAGCTGAAGAAGGCGCTCCAGCGCGAGGCGCTCCTGGAGGACGAGGTCCGACAGCTCACGCCCCGGCTCCAGCGGGCCCAGCAGACCTGGTACGAGCTCTCCCAGCTCGCCGAGCGGGTGCGCGGCACGATCTCGCTGGCCGACGCGCGCGTGAAGAGCGCCACATCGGCGCCGCCCGAGGAGCGCCGGGGCCGTGACCCCGAGGACATGGAGCGCGAGGCCGCGCGGATCCGCGAACAGGAGGCCGAGCTGGAGGCGGCCCTGGAGGCGGCCGAGCGCGCCCTGGAGGACACCGTCGCGCACCGCGCCGATCTGGAGCGCGCGCTGCAACAGGAAGAACGCCGGCTCAAGGACGTGGCCCGGGCCATCGCCGACCGCCGAGAGGGCCTTGCCCGTCTCAACGGCCAGGTCAACGCGGCCCGTTCCCGTGCCGCCTCCGCCCAGGCCGAGATCGACCGCCTGGCCGCGGCGAGGGACGAGGCACAGGAACGTGCCTTCGCCGCACAGGAGGAGTACGAGGCGCTCAAGGCCGAGGTGGACGGCCTGGACGCGGGCGACGCGGAGCTGGCGGAGCAGCACGGGGCGGCCAAGCGGCAGCTGACCGAGGCGGAAGCAGCCCTCACCGCAGCCCGGGAGGCGGCCACGGCGGCGGAACGCAGACGCGCGGCGACGCAGGCCCGCCATGAGGCGCTGGCGCTGGGGCTCCGGCGGAAGGACGGTACGGGAGCGCTGCTCGGCGCCAAGGACCGCCTCACCGGCCTGCTGGGTCCGGCGGCGGAACTCCTGACGGTGACACCGGGCCACGAAGTGGCGTTGGCGGCGGCCTTCGGCGCGGCGGCGGACGCGTTGGCGGTGACCTCACCCGCGGCGGCGGCAGAAGCGATCCGCCTGCTGCGCAAGCAGGACGGAGGACGGGCATCACTGTTGGTCGCCGGAGAAGCAGACCCACCCAGGGGCGCGGGACTGCATCCATTTGCGGCTCCGCCGCGGGGCGCGACCAGCCACGACGGACCCGCAGACGCCACCCATCAGCACGCGGCAGACTTCGTCCGCGCCCCCTCCGACCTCCTCCCCGCAGTAAGACGCCTCCTCCACGGCATGGTGATCGTCGGCACCCTCGAAGACGCCGAAGACCTCGTCTACGCCAACCCCCACCTCACCGCGGTCACGGAAGAAGGCGACCTCCTCGGCGCCCACTTCGCCCACGGCGGCTCCGCGGGCGCCCCGAGCCTCCTCGAAGTACAGGCCTCGGTCGACGAAGCGGCGGCGGAACTCGAAGACCTCGCGATCCGCTGCGAGGAACTCACCGAGGCCCAGCACACGGCCGTAGAAAACCGAAAGACATGCGCCGGCCTCGTCGAGGAGCTCGGAGAGCGCCGCCGGGCCGCGGACCGTGAGAAGTCGGCCGTGGCCCAGCAGCTCGGCCGCCTCGCCGGCCAGGCGAAGGGCGCCGCCGGTGAGGCCGAGCGGTCCACTGCGGCGGCCGCACGGGCGCAGGAGTCGTTGGAGAGGGCCCTCGAAGAGGTCGAGGAACTCGCCGAACGCCTGGCCGTCGCCGAGGAGATGCCGGTCGAGGAGGAGCCCGACACGTCGGTACGGGACCGTCTCGCCGCCGACGGGGCCAACGCCCGCCAGACCGAGATGGAGGCCCGCCTCCAGGTCCGTACGCATGAGGAGCGGGTCAAGGGGCTCGCGGGACGGGCCGACTCCCTGGACCGCGCCGCCCGAGCGGAGCGCGAGGCACGCGCGCGTGCCGAACAGCGGCGGGCCCGGCTGCGGCACGAGGCCGCCGTCGCGGAGGCCGTCGCCTCCGGCACCCGGCAACTGCTCGCGCACGTCGAGGTGTCCCTCGCCCGCGCCGACGCGGAGCGGACCGCCGCCGACGCCGCCAAGGCGCTCAGGGAACGGGAGTTGACCGCCGCCCGCGCCACCGGCCGTGACCTCAAGGCCGAGCTCGACAAGCTCACCGACTCCGTGCACCGGGGCGAGGTGCTCGGGGCCGAGAAGCGGATGCGGATCGAGCAGCTGGAGACCAAGGCGCTGGAGGAGCTGGGCGTCGAACCGGCGGGGCTCATCGAGGAGTACGGCCCCCACCAGCTGGTACCGCCGTCGCCGCCCGCCGAGGGCGAGGAGCTGCCCGAGGACCCGGAGCATCCGCGCAATCTGCCCAAGCAGTTCCACCGGGCCGAGCAGGAGAAGCGGCTGAAGGCGGCCGAGCGGGCCTATCAGCAGCTCGGCAAGGTCAATCCGCTCGCCCTGGAGGAGTTCTCCGCGCTGGAGGAGCGGCACAAGTTCCTCAGTGAGCAGTTGGAGGACCTGAAGAAGACCCGCACGGACCTGCTTCAGGTGGTGAAGGAGGTCGACGAGCGGGTCGAGCAGGTCTTCACCGAGGCCTACCGGGACACCGCGCGGGAGTTCGAGGGCGTGTTCAGCCGGCTGTTCCCGGGTGGCGAGGGGAGGCTGATCCTCACCGACCCCGACAACATGCTCACCACGGGCGTCGACGTCGAGGCGCGGCCCCCGGGCAAGAAGGTCAAGCGGCTCAGCCTGCTCTCCGGTGGCGAGCGGTCCCTCACCGCCGTGGCGCTGCTGGTGTCGATCTTCAAAGCGCGGCCCAGCCCGTTCTACGTCATGGACGAGGTCGAGGCCGCCCTCGACGACACCAACCTCCAGCGGCTGATCCGCATCATGCAGGAGCTGCAGGAGGCCTCGCAGCTCATCGTGATCACGCACCAGAAGCGGACCATGGAGGTCGCCGACGCGCTGTACGGCGTCTCCATGCAGGGCGACGGGGTGTCGAAGGTCATCAGCCAGCGGCTGCGCTAGTCGGGCTTCAATTCTTCAAGACTTGAACACATGTTGGTCACCTGTGCCTCTTTTCTCACACCTCCTCGCTCCTTGACTTCGAAACTTGAAGGCATAGTCTCGTGCATGTTGCATGTAACCGGCACCGTCGCCGGTGGCCCGAGGAGTTGAACGTGAGCAGCACATCACAGGCGCAGAAGTCAGGAGCCGCAGCGGCTCATCCCGATCATCTCGGGCACGTCATCTTCATCGCGGCGGCGGCCGCGATGGGCGGTTTCCTCTTCGGTTACGACAGTTCCGTGATCAACGGCGCGGTCGAGGCCATCCGGGACCGCTACGACATCGGCTCCGCGGCCCTGGCTCAGGTCATCGCCATCGCCCTGATCGGCTGTGCCATCGGTGCGGCGACCGCGGGACGCATCGCGGACCGCATCGGCCGGATCCGCTGCATGCAGATCTCGGCCGTCCTGTTCACGGTCAGCGCGGTCGGCTCGGCGCTGCCCTTCGCGCTGTACGACCTCGCGTTCTGGCGGATCGTCGGCGGCTTCGCCATCGGTATGGCCTCGGTCATCGGCCCCGCCTACATCGCCGAGGTCGCCCCGCCGGCCTACCGCGGCCGTCTCGGTTCCTTTCAGCAGGCCGCGATCGTCATCGGCATCGCGATCTCGCAGCTGGTCAACTGGGGCCTGCTGAACGCCGCCGGCGGCGACCAGCGCGGCAAGCTGATGGGTCTCGAGGCCTGGCAGGTCATGCTCGGCGTCATGGTGATCCCGGCCGTGCTCTACGGTCTGCTCTCCTTCGCCATCCCGGAGTCCCCGCGGTTCCTGATCTCCGTCGGCAAGCACGAGCGGGCCCAGGAGATCCTCGCCGAGGTCGAGGGCGACAAGATCGACCTGGACGCCCGCGTCGCCGAGATCGAGCACGCGATGAAGAGCGAGCACAAGTCGTCCTTCAAGGACCTGCTCGGCGGCTCCTTCTTCTTCAGGCCGATCGTCTGGGTCGGCATCGGGCTGTCGGTCTTCCAGCAGTTCGTCGGCATCAACGTCGCGTTCTACTACTCCTCGACGCTGTGGCAGTCGGTCGGTGTCGACCCGACGGACTCGTTCTTCTACTCCTTCACGACGTCGATCATCAACATCGTCGGCACCGTGATCGCGATGATCTTCGTGGACCGTGTCGGCCGTAAGCCGCTGGCCCTCATCGGCTCGGTCGGCATGGTCATCGGCCTCGGCCTGGAGGCCTGGGCGTTCAGCTTCGACCTGGTCGACGGCAAGTTGCCCGCCGCCCAGGGCTGGACCGCCCTGATCGCGGCCCACGTCTTCGTCCTCTTCTTCGCCCTGTCCTGGGGTGTCGTCGTCTGGGTCTTCCTCGGCGAGATGTTCCCGAACCGGATCCGCGCCGCCGCGCTGGGCGTCGCCGCCTCCGCGCAGTGGATCGCCAACTGGGCCATCACCGCGAGCTTCCCGTCGCTGGCCGACTGGAACCTCTCCGCGACCTACGTGATCTACACGGTCTTCGCCGCGCTCTCCATCCCGTTCGTCCTCAAGTACGTCAAGGAGACGAAGGGCAAGAAGCTGGAGGAGATGGGCTGACGGCCCACCCACGAGCCCGGGGGGAGGGGCCAACACCCCGCCGCCCCTCTCCCCGCTCTTCCGCCGCCCCCGCTCCGGCAACCGCCTGGACCGGGGGCGGCGGAGTCGTACGGGGTCACCAGATGAGGACGCCGCCGCCGATCTCCTCCGCCTTGCGGATGCCGGCCTCGATGATCAGCAGCCGGATCTCGATCTCGTGCCGGTGCTCCTCGACGGTCCGCGGCCGCTGCGTGCCGTGGGCGACCTCGTCGAGCCGGGAGCGCAGCAGCGCCACCTCGCGGCGGAACGCCGGCACGTCCTCGGCTTCGACGAAGAGGTCCTCCTCGGCCAGCACCGGCAGGAAGCGCGCACCGAGCGAGCGCACGAACTCCGAGCCCCACACCGTCGTACGCCACGACTCGAACCCGCCGGACTGGTACACGTCGTCGGGCACGTCGAGGATCCGCCGGCTGCCGTCCGGCTCGCGGACGAACACTTCCACCAACAAGCTCATGGGCTCAGTTGACCATCGCGGGGTCCGCGTCGCCCCCCGGATACGGCCCCGCTCAACCGTCCAGTGCCGGCAGCACCCGCTCCGCGAACAGCCGTAGGCTCCGCCAGCCCTCCGTCACCGGCATCCCGCCCACCAGCGGGTGCAGGACGAGGTTGTCGAGTCCCAGGTCCACGCACTGGTCCGGGGTGAGGACGCGGTACACGCCCTCGGCGCGCAGTTCGTCCACCGACGTGGCCGCCGAACGTACCGCCGAGCGGATGTCGCCGGACTGCCAGGAGGCGTAGGTGCGGGCCTCGTGCAGGAAGTGCTCCCCGTGGCGGTCCCACACCTCGTCCGGGTTCTCGGCGATGTGCAGCAGCGGAGTCTCGGCGGTCGGCATCATGGTCCAGCCGTCGGTGCCGTACTCGACCAGCCGCTCCTTGTAGTACGCCTCCAGCTCCGGCAGATGCGCGCTGGGGAAGAAGGGCAGGCCGAGACGGGCGGCTCGCCGGGCCGCGGCCTTGGAGGAACCGCCGACCAGGAGGAGCGGGTGCGGGTCGGTGAGCGGGCGCGGGGTGACCCGTACCGTACGACCGCGGTACTCGAACTCCTCGCCGGTCCAGGCCTTGAGCAGGGTCTCCAGGAGCTCGTCCTGGATCCGGCCCCGGCGCCGCCACTCCACGTCGAACAGGGCGTACTCCTCGGGGCGGTACCCGATCCCGGCGACCGTCACCAGCCGGCCGCCGCTCAGCAGGTCCAGGACGGCGATCTCCTCGGCGAGGCGCAGCGGGTCGTGGAGCGGGCCGATGACCGCGGAGACCGTGACCGCGATGCGTTTTGTCGCTCCGAACACCGCGCCCGCGAAGGCGAACGGCGAGGGCAGCCAGTTGTTGTCGACGCCGTGGTGCTCCTCGGTCTGCACGGTGGTGATGCCGTGCTCGTCGGCGTACGCGGCCATGTCCAGGGCGGCCCGGTAGCGGGCGCCGAGGGAGGCGGGCGTGGCGCCGGGCTCGACGAGGTTGAACCGGACGACCGTCACGGGCATGGGGGTCCTCCTTCACCGGGCGGTTGGTGCGGGGGACGGTAGCTGACGGTGCGTCAGATGGCCATGGCCGCGGGCTCGCCGGACGCGGGTTCGGCGACCGGAGGCTTCGGCAGCACCGCGTACAGCAGCCCCGAGGTCACGATCGTCGCCGCCCAGCCGAGCCCGTACGCGCCGACCGGGTTGTTCGTGGCGAGCGGGCCGGTGAACCAGTCGCAGGTGGTGAAGAGGAGGCCCGCGCCGAGGCCGGCCGCCCACGCGGTGACGGCGGCCGGGCTGAAGCCGCGCCGGTACCAGTAGGCGCCGGTGCGGGTCGTGTCGAGCAGGGCCTCGCCGTCGTACTCCGTGCGGCGGAGCATGTCCGCGCCGAAGACGCCGGCCCAGGCGGAGAAGGCCACCGCGAGGAGGGAGAGGAAGGCGACGAACGTGCCCATGAAGCTCCTCGCGGCCAGCATGAGGATGCCGCCGAGGACCAGGGAGATCAGCGCGTTGAGCGAGACCGCCCACGGGCGCGGGACCCGGAAGCCGAGGGTCTGCGCGGTGAAGCCCGCGGAGTACATCGACATCGAGTTGATCAGCAGCGTGCCGACCAGGGCGGTCAGGAGGTAGGGGACGGCGAGCCAGAGCGGGAGGATCTCGCCGAGGAAGGAGACCGGGTCCGGGGCGGAGGCCAGGTCCGGGGTCGCCGAGGCCATGACCATGCCCATGAGCACCATCGGCAGCACGACCACCCCGGCACCGCACACCGTGTTGCGTACGATCGCCGCCGAGGACGCCGTACCGGGCAGATAGCGCGTGAAGTCGGGAGAGGTGGGCACCCAGCTGATCCCGCCCGCGGCGACCAGCCCGATCCCCGTGATCATCGCCGACGCCGGTCCCGCGCCCCGTCCGAAGACCTCGCTCCAGTCCGTCTCGACGACGAGACGGGCCAGCACCAGGACGGAGAACGCGCCGAACAGCCAGGTCGCCCAGGTCGTGCACCTGCGCAGGGCCCGGATGCCGAGGCCGGAGATCGCGAAGCTCGCGGCCACGAAGAGCAGCAGCGTCACGACGATCAGCGCGGTGCCGCTCGGGACGCCGAAGAGGATGTCCAGGACGGTGAGCAGGGCGTACGCGCCCGTCACCGCGTTGATCGTCTCCCAGCCCCAGCGGGCGACCCAGATCAGCGCCCCGGGCAGCAGGTTCCCGCGCTGACCGAAGACCGCGCGGGACAGGGCCATGCCGGGAGCGCCCCCGCGCCTGCCCGCGACACCGATCAGCCCGACCAGGCCGTACGACAGCACCGGCGCGGTGACGCCGACGGTCAGGGCCTGCCAGAAGTTGAGGCCGTACGTCACGGCCAGGCTCGCGCCCACGGTCAGCAGGAGGACGGTGATGTTGGCGGCGACCCAGGTGGGGAACAGGTCCCTGGTCCGTGCGGTGCGCTCGGCCTCGGGCACCGGTTCCAGGCCGTGGGTTTCCAGGGCACTCATGGTGAATCACCATATATGGGATGAAACGACCTCGGGCGGGGCCTGCGTCCTCCAGGGAGCCCTCGCGGGGGAGGGATGGATACTGGGGGGCGTTATGGAAACCGTCATCCTTGCTGTAGTCATCGCCGTGGTCGTGCTCGGTGTGCTCGGCGGGCTCGTCGTCGGCAGCCGGCGCAAGAAGCCGCTGCCCCCGCCGCCCCCCGCCGCGCCCGACATCACCGCCCCTCCGGCCGAGCCGCACGTCGGCGACGAGGCCGAGACGCCGCGCGACGAACCGCGCCGGACCATTGAGGAGGTGGATCTCCCGGACGGCTCCGCGCCGCCCGTCACCGAAGAGCTCCCGGCGGCGGCCGGGATCGAGATCCCGGAACCCACCGCCGGACGCCTGGTCCGGCTGCGGGCCCGGCTCTCCCGCTCGCAGAACGCGCTCGGCAAGGGGCTGCTCACGCTGCTGTCGCGCGAGCACCTCGACGACGACACCTGGGAGGAGATCGAGGACACCCTCCTCACCGCCGACGTCGGCGTGGCCCCCACCCAGGAGCTGGTCGACGGGCTGCGCGAGCGGGTGAAGGTGCTCGGCACCCGCACCCCCGACGAACTGCGCGGACTGCTCCGCGAGGAGCTGCTCAAGCTGGTCGGCACCGAGGTCGACCGCACGGTCAGGACCGAGCCGGACGACCGCAAGCCCGGCATCGTGATGGTCGTCGGGGTCAACGGCACCGGCAAGACCACCACCACCGGCAAGCTCGCGCGCGTGCTCGTGGCCGACGGGCGGACCGTCGTGCTCGGTGCCGCCGACACCTTCCGGGCCGCCGCCGCCGACCAGCTCCAGACCTGGGGCGAGCGGGTGGGCGCCCACACCGTGCGCGGGCCCGAGGCCGGCGACCCCGCGTCGGTCGCCTTCGACGCGGTGAAGGAGGGCAAGGAGATGGGGGTCGACGTGGTCCTCATCGACACCGCGGGCCGCCTCCACACCAAGACCGGGCTCATGGACGAGCTCGGCAAGGTCAAGCGGGTCGTGGAGAAGCACGCGCCGCTCGACGAGGTGCTGCTCGTGCTGGACGCCACCACGGGACAGAACGGCCTGGTGCAGGCCCGTGTCTTCGCCGAGGTCGTCGACATCACCGGCATCGTCCTGACCAAGCTGGACGGCACGGCCAAGGGCGGCATCGTGGTCGCGGTCCAGCGGGAGCTGGGCGTGCCGGTCAAGCTGATCGGCCTCGGAGAGGGCGCGGACGACTTGGCGCCGTTCGAGCCGGAGGCGTTCGTGGATGCGCTGATCGGCGAGTAAGGGCCGGTTGCCGACATCGGTCGGCGCGAAGAAGCGCCCGCCCCCAAGGTGCAGTTGGGAGCGGGCGCTGCACCTTTGTGCGCCTAAGCCGGCGCCGCTCTCGCGGACCGGGTGCTCGCCGTCGTGGTTCCTCAATTCATGGTCGCGCTGGTCCGTGGAGAAAGAAGGACCCCGCCGCATGGTGCAGATGCGGACGGGGTCCTTCGCCGGGTACGGCTATGCGCGCGACCGGTGTGCCACGTACGCCAGGGTGCCCAGGAGCAGACGGGCCGCCGGCGGCTTCGTCGCCGTGTCCAGGGACGGTGGTCGTAGCCACTGGACCGGGCCCAGGCCGCCGCGGTCCGACGGGGGAGCCGTGATGTACGTGCCGGGGCCGAGGCCGCGCAGGTCCAGGGAGGTCGCGTCGTCCCAGCCCATGCGGTAGAGGAGTTCGGTGAGGTCGGCCGCGGCGCCGGGGGCGACGAAGAACTGGGCGCGGCCCTCGGGGGTCGCCGTCACCGGGCCGAGGGGCAGGCCCATGCGCTCCAGGCGGACCAGGGCGCGGCGCCCGGCGGGTTCGGCGACCTCGATGACGTCGAAGGATCGCCCGACCGGCAGCATCACCGAGGCGCCGGGGAACTCGCCCCACGCCTTGGACACGTCGTCGAGGGTGGCGCCGGCCGGGACCTGGGGCGCGAAGTCCAGCGGGTGGGCGCCCGGTCGACGGCAGTCGGGGCGGCCGCAGGAGCAGGCGCCCGCCGCGGCCCGCGCGCCCGGGACGACATCCCAGCCCCAGAGTCCGGTGAACTCGGCGACGGCGGTGCACTCCGAGGAGCGGCCGCGCCTGCGCGTACCGGAACGAATCTCCCGAATACCGCCGATCGTGAAGCCCATGCCCCCTCCAACGGGTTCACCGCGCCGGTGGTTACGAGACGGACGCGGCCAGTCACTCTCCGTTTCCTCTTCCGGGCGATGGCGGCGCTCGGAAGTGCCCCGGGTGGTGCGCTGGGTCATACGCGCCCCTGAGTGCACCGCTCCGCCCACCCCCGCTCGGTCTATGTCAAGTGAATCGTGTGGAGGCGACCGTGAGTTCATTCGAAGGGGTGGCGAATGGTGGCGTTTCCGGGATCGCCATGGCTGGACGCGTGATCGTAGGATTACTTTGAGTGCACGAGTCCTGGGGGCACATGCACTTGTGGGTATGCCGGAGGCAAGTCGGTTCCCCGTTCGAAGGCTGACAACTGCCGGACGAACGGCCGTATTTACCGGCATTCTGATAAGGCTTGGCGCACTCGGCGACAAGTGGACTCAGGGATGGGGGCGTTCCAGTGGGCGGCAACAGCGGAAGCGGGACGGGCACCGGGAGCGCCGCGCAGACCAGCTCTCAGGCCGACAAGCGCCCCAACGAGCTGCTCACCTCCTGGTTCGTGCGCAGCGGCTGGTCGAAGGGCGAGCTCGCCCGCCAGGTCAACCGCAGGGCCCGCCAGTTGGGGGCCAACCACATCTCCACCGACACCTCGCGGGTGCGCCGCTGGCTGGACGGCGAGAATCCCCGCGAACCCATCCCCAGGATCCTGTCCGAGCTGTTCTCCGAGCGGTTCGGATGCGTCGTCTCCGTCGAGGACCTCGGACTGCGCGCCGCCCGCCAGTCACCGTCCGCGACCGGGGTCGACCTGCCCTGGACGGGCCCGCAGACCGTGGCCCTGCTCAGCGAGTTCTCGCGCAGCGACCTCATGCTGGCGCGGCGCGGCTTCCTCGGGACCTCGCTGGCCCTGTCCGCGGGCCCGTCCCTCATCGAGCCCATGCAGCGCTGGCTGGTCCCCGGCTCACCCGGCACCCCGCACCGCGAACCCGACCCTGCTTCCGCCCGCCGGGCAGGCCGGCTCTCCCGCCCCGAGCTCGACCTCCTCGAGTCCACGACCGTGATGTTCCGGCAGTGGGACGCCCAGTGCGGCGGCGGACTGCGCCGCAAGGCCGTCGTCGGCCAGCTGCACGAGGTGACCGACCTCCTCCAGGAGCCCCAGCCCGAGGCGACCACCCGCAAGCTGTTCAAGGTCGCCGCCGAGCTGGCCGAGCTCGCGGGCTGGATGTCGTACGACGTCGGGCTCCAGCCCACCGCCCAGAAGTACTTCGTCCTCGCCCTGCACGCGGCCAAGGAGGCCGGTGACAAACCGCTCGGCTCCTATGTCCTGTCCAGCATGAGCCGCCAGATGATCCACCTCGGCCGGCCCGAGGACGCCCTGGAGCTGATCCACCTCGCGCAGTACGGCAGCCGGGACTGCGCGAGCCCGCGCACCCAGTCCATGCTGTATGCGATGGAGGCGCGCGCCTACGCCAACATGGGCCAGCCCGGCAAGTGCAAGCGGGCGGTCCGGATGGCCGAGGACACCTTCGCCGACGCGGACGACTGGGACGAGCCGGACCCCGACTGGATCCGCTTCTTCTCCGAGGCCGAGCTGTACGGCGAGAACTCCCACTCCTACCGCGACCTCGCCTACGTCGCCGGTCGCAGCCCGACCTACGCCTCGCTGGCCGAGCCCCTCATGCAGCGGGCCGTGGAGCTCTTCTCGGGCGACAGCGAGCACCAGCGGTCGTACGCACTCAATCTCATCGGCATGGCCACCGTGCACCTGCTGCGGCGCGAGCCCGAGCAGAGCACTGTGCTGGCGGAACAGGCCATGCACATCGCCAAGAAGGTCCGCTCCGAGCGTGTCAACACTCGTATTCGAAAGACGGTGGACACGGCCGTACGCGATTTCGGCGATCTCGCCGAGGTCGTGGATCTCACCGACAAGCTCGCCGTGGAGCTCCCGGAGACCGCGGAAGCCGTCTGAATCCCTTGAACCCCGGCCGCGGCCGGCCCTCCCGAACTGCCCGACTCGGCTCCCCCATGCCAGGTCATCGGAAGGCCGACCGCGGCCGGTTTCCTTCCTTCTACGAAGGTTGCGCCACGATAACGATCGGCGCGGCCCATATCCGCCAGTTCATCGACGCGTAACACGCAAGGCGTCTTCGTCACCCCGGCGAAACAACGAGGGGCTTCCACCGAAACCGCGCTGCGCCAATCTCATGGCGCATAACCGGCCCACCCCTCAATCCCGCTCTGGCTTCGCCCGCACGGGGCCGTACCTACGACGAGGAGACGCCGATGGCACCAGCCATCACGCTCGCCGCGGACAAGCTGTCCGTGGCCAA
Organism: Streptomyces sp. NPDC057253; assembly: GCF_042669125.1. Classification (NCBI taxonomy): domain Bacteria; kingdom Bacillati; phylum Actinomycetota; class Actinomycetes; order Kitasatosporales; family Streptomycetaceae; genus Streptomyces; species Streptomyces sp. NPDC057253. The sequence continues at coordinate 36,941 of NZ_JBHUXV010000091.1, forward strand.
CACAGGCTTCATGCTGATCTGTTCCGCTCTGGTGCTGATCATGACCCCGGGTCTGGCCTTCTTCTACGGAGGCATGGTCCGCGTCAAGAGCACCCTCAACATGCTGATGATGAGCTTCATCAGCATGGGGATCGTCACCATCCTGTGGGTGGTCTACGGCTTCTCCATGGCGTTCGGTACCGACCATGGCTCGCTCATCGGCTGGGAGAACGACTTCTTCGGCTGGACCGGAATCGACAAGGGCGACATCTGGTCCGGGTACACGATCCCCGTCCTCGCCTTCGCGGTCTTCCAGATGATGTTCGCCATCATCACCCCCGCCCTGATAAGCGGAGCGATCGCCGACCGCGTGAAGTTCAGCGCCTGGTCGCTGTTCGTCCTGCTGTGGGCGACGGTCGTCTACTTCCCGGTCGCGCACTGGGTCTGGGGCACCGGCGGCTGGGCCTTCGAGCTCGGTGTGATCGACTTCGCCGGTGGTACGGCGGTCCACATCAACGCGGGTGCCGCGGCGCTCGGCGTGATCCTGGTCATCGGCAAGCGGGTCGGCTTCAAGAAGGACCCGATGCGCCCGCACAGCCTCCCGCTGGTCATGCTCGGCGCGGGCCTCCTGTGGTTCGGCTGGTTCGGCTTCAACGCCGGCTCCTGGCTCGGCAACGACGACGGCGTCGGCTCCCTGATGTTCGTCAACACCCAGATCGCCACCGCCGCCGCCATGCTCGCCTGGCTCGCCTACGAGAAGATCGCGCACGGCGCGTTCACCACGCTGGGCGCCGCCTCCGGCGCGGTCGCCGGCCTGGTCGCCATCACCCCGTCCGGTGGTGCGGTCAGCCCGATCGGCGCGATCGTCGTCGGTGTCGTCGCCGGTGTCGCCTGCGCCGCGGCCGTCGGTCTGAAGTACAAGTTCGGCTACGACGACTCGCTCGACGTCGTCGGTGTCCACATGGTCGGCGGTGTCATCGGCTCCCTGCTGATCGGCCTCCTCGCCAGCGGCAAGGGCCAGTCCGACGTCAAGGGCCTCTTCTACGGCGGCGGCATGGACCAGTTCTGGAAGCAGTGCGCCGGTGTCTTCGCCGTCCTCGCCTACTCCCTGATCGCCTCCGCGGTCCTCGCCTTCCTCCTCGACAAGACCATCGGTATGCGGGTCAGTGAGGACGAAGAGGTCTCCGGTATCGACCAGGCCGAGCACGCCGAGACCGCGTACGACTTCAGCGGCGCGGGCGGCGGTTCCGCCAAGGTCTCCGTCGCGGCCGCTGCCGAGTCGAAGAAGGTGGACGCATGAAGCTCATCACCGCCGTCGTCAAGCCCCACCGGCTCGACGAGATCAAGGAAGCCCTCCAGGCCTTCGGGGTCCACGGCCTGACGGTCACCGAGGCGAGCGGCTACGGTCGTCAGCGGGGCCACACCGAGGTCTACCGCGGTGCCGAGTACACCGTCGACCTGGTCCCGAAGATCCGCATCGAGGTCCTCGCCGAGGACGACGACGCCGACCAGCTGATCGACGTCATCGTCAAGGCGGCCCGCACCGGCAAGATCGGTGACGGCAAGGTCTGGTCCCTGCCGGTCGAAACGGCCGTACGGGTCCGGACGGGCGAGCGCGGCCCGGACGCGCTCTGACCGAAGAACAGAACAGGAGCGGCTGGGTGACGAGCACGGACGTGCACAAGGACGTAGAGGACTCGGGACCCAGCGGCTACGCGGCGGCCCGGCTGCGCCTCCTCCAGGAG
>NZ_JBHUXV010000092.1:0-38507 GCF_042669125.1 Streptomyces sp. NPDC057253
GTGTGACACCGGGCGCCCCCCTCGTCGTGACGGATCAGCAGTCGTCGCGGGCCGGCCTGCCCGCGAACCGGTCGCCGAGCCAGGAGACCACGTCGCCGACGGCCTGGTTGTCGGTGAGGAGATGGTCGCCGGGGTAGACCTTCCAGCCGGTCCGCACGCCGGCCGCGCAGTAGGCGGTGCGCACGGCGTCCTCGGTGGCGGTGGGGATCACCTCGTCGAGGGCGCCGCGGTACTGGAGGACCGGGAAGGTGATCCGGTGGGCGGCGAGGTTCACCCCGAGCTTCTGGGCGTCCAGGACCTGGCCCCAGGTGCGGCCGTCGCTGCCGCGCTGCCGGTAGAGCTGGTCGAGGGTGAGCCCGGCCGTGGTGAAGTCCCTGATGCTCCTGCCCGCGAGGGCGGTGACGGTGCCGGCCACGCACACCGACTTGGCGGTCCTCACCGCCTCGCGGCCCTGGTCGTTGAGGAGCGCGTCGAGGGGCAGGGCAGGGTGGGCGGCCTGGATGCCGATGGCCGCGTCGGCGAGGAAGCCGGAGAAGGCGCCGCCGTCGAGAGCGGCCGCCACCTGCTTGAGGTCGCCCGGGATGCCGCCGGAGGCGTCCCCGACCACGTTCAGCTCGGGTGCGTAGCCCGCCGCCAGCTGGGCGGCCCAGAGGCTGGCCGCGCCGCCCTCCGAGTAGCCCCACAGTCCGATCGGGGCCTGCCGGGACAGTCCGCTGCCCGGCACGGCGGGGGCGGCGCGGGCGAAGTCGAGCAGGGCGTGGCCGGAGTCGGTGCCGGCGACATAGCGGTGCGTCTGGCCGTCGAGGTAGCCGGGGCCGTCGGTCGCGGCGACCGCGTATCCGGCCCTGAGCAGGGCGGCGATGTTGTCGCCCTCGTACTCGTCCTGGAAGGCCCCGGCGAGCTGCTTGGAGAACGCGCACTGGGGGCCGAGACCGAGGGTGCCGGGGTGGAAGGCGACGACGGGGCGGGCGCCGGTGCCGGTCCAGGGCGCCCTGGGGACGGCGAGGGTGCCCGAGACGGCGACGGGGCGGCCCTGGTTGTCGGTGGAGCTGTGGAGGACCTTCCAGGCGGACATCGCGATGGCGCCCGGCACCTGGCTCAGGGTGACGGAACGGCAGGCCAGGACGGTGCCGGGGGTGGCCGTGACGGTGGTGGGGGGTGTGTAGACCTGCTGGCCGGTGGCCGTGCAGGCGGCCGCGGCGGAGGCCCGAGGTGCCTCGGAGAGGAGACCGCCGCTCAGGAGAGCGGCGACGAGGGCGGTGACGACGACGGCGACAAGGGCGGATCTCTTCATCGGTCCGGAGGGTCCCTTCGCAACGGGGGAGGTTGCTCGGGTGCCAGACGCTAGGAGCTCGGGCCCACTGACTTATAGTCAGCCGCCGCGCGTGTTCGTGGACGGGTCTGTCAGGACGCGACAAAGGCGCCGGGAGCCGTCAGATCCGTACTTCCACGGTCTTCGCCAGCCGGTCGTGCAGGCCCCGGCCGTCGCGGTCCCAGATCAGGGCCGGGACGGCGAGGCAGAGCAGGACCGTGCGCAGCAGGGCCCGCACGGGGCTGACCCGGCCGGTGTCGACCGCGACCACCCGCAGGCCGAACAGGCGCTTACCCGGAGTGAAGCCGATGGTGCCGACGGTGAGGACTCCCATCAGGAAGAACACCAGCAGCGCCCAGTTCGAGGTCGCGGGATCGCCATAGCTCTGCGTGATGAGCCGGGATGCAATCAGGACGCTCATCGCCCAGTCCACGGCGAGGGCGCCGAGCCGCCGCCCCGGGCGGGCGATCGAGCCCGGTCCCTCCTCGGGCAGGCCGAGCTGCTGTCCGCGGTATCCGAAGTCGACACCGGCATCCTCGGCGGCCGCGCGGGGGCCGGAGAGCCACGATCCGATTGCATCCCTCTTGTCCACGGGTCCACGGTACTGCCGACGTTTCGGGATACGGACAGCAGGGGCGGGGCCTCGGATGTCCGGTTAACTTGTGCGAAACAAATGGGTCACGCCCGAGAAACCACCCGTCCCTAGGGTCGAGGACAGCGTGTGCCACCGCACTGGCCGCACGAACGAACTACCACCCCGGTCCAGGAACGGTCGGGAGTAGGAGGAGCTGGATGTTCCAGAACGCCGACGAGGCCAAGAAGTTCATCGCGGACGAGGACGTCAAGTTCGTCGACGTCCGCTTCTGCGACCTGCCGGGCGTCATGCAGCACTTCACGCTGCCCGTCGAGGCGTTCGACCCGGACGACGAGCTCGCGTTCGACGGTTCGTCGATCCGCGGTTTCCAGGCCATCCACGAGTCCGACATGGCGCTGCGCGCGGACCTGTCGACCGCGCGGGTCGACCCCTTCCGCCGTGACAAGACGCTGAACATCAACTTCTTCATCCACGACCCGATCACCGGCGAGCAGTACAGCCGTGACCCGCGGAACGTGGCCAAGAAGGCCGAGGCGTACCTGGCGTCGACGGGCATCGCCGACACGGCGTACTTCGGCCCGGAGGCGGAGTTCTACGTCTTCGACAGCGTCCGCTTCGCGACCTCGTCGAACGAGTCCTTCTACCACATCGACTCCGAGGCGGGCGCCTGGAACACCGGTGCGCTGGAGGACAACCGCGGCTACAAGGTCCGCTACAAGGGTGGTTACTTCCCGGTCCCGCCGGTCGACCACTTCGCCGACCTGCGTGCGGAGATCTCCCTGGAGCTGGCCAAGTCCGGCCTCCAGGTCGAGCGCCAGCACCACGAGGTGGGCACCGCCGGCCAGGCCGAGATCAACTACAAGTTCAACACGCTGCTCGCCGCGGCCGACGACCTCCAGCTCTTCAAGTACATCGTGAAGAACGTGGCCTGGCGCAACGGCAAGACCGCGACCTTCATGCCGAAGCCGATCTTCGGTGACAACGGCTCGGGCATGCACGTCCACCAGTCCCTGTGGTCGGGCGGCTCCCCGCTCTTCTACGACGAGGCCGGCTACGCGGGCCTGTCGGACACCGCTCGCTACTACATCGGCGGCATCCTCAAGCACGCCCCGTCGCTGCTCGCCTTCACCAACCCGACGGTGAACTCCTACCACCGTCTGGTGCCGGGCTTCGAGGCGCCGATCAACCTGGTGTACTCGCAGCGCAACCGCTCCGCGGCCATGCGTATCCCGATCACGGGCTCCAACCCGAAGGCCAAGCGCGTCGAGTTCCGCGCGCCCGACTCCTCCGGCAACCCGTACCTCGCCTTCTCGGCGCTGCTCCTCGCGGGCCTCGACGGCATCAAGAACAAGATCGAGCCGGCCGAGCCGATCGACAAGGACCTGTACGAGCTGGCTCCCGAGGAGCACGCGAACGTCGCCCAGGTCCCGACCTCCCTCCCGGCCGTCCTCAACTCCCTCGAGTCCGACCACGAGTTCCTCCTCCAGGGCGACGTCTTCACGCCGGACCTGATCGAGACGTGGATCGACTTCAAGCGCACGAACGAGATCGCTCCGCTGCAGCTGCGTCCGCACCCGCACGAGTTCGAGCTGTACTTCGACGTGTGATATCGCCCCAGGTCAGAGTGGTTTCCGCTCGCCTGGGCCGTGTGTGGGCCGTCGGCCGTGTTCTTCCTCGCCGGAAGGGCACGGCCGACGGCCTGTTTCGGGCCCGGCGTCTACAGTCGGGCTATCGCTCAGCTCAACGCATCGGCTTCGCCGGGCCAGCGCCCGCACCCGGTGCGCCAAACGCGGCATCAATGGCTCTGCGGGCACGGTCCTGGCTGTTCGGCACCAGGTGCGTGTACGTCCGGAGCGTGAATCCCGGGTCTGAGTGACCTAGGTACTCGGCCAGGGCCTTGATGTTCTCCCCCGAGTCCAGCAGCACCGACGCGTAGTAGTGGCGCAGGGCGTGCATGCCGTGCTCGCGCGACGGGGTGAAACGCTCCCCCGGCCCCCGCTCCGGGATGACGCCGGCAGCAATTAGGGCGGGCTTCCACAGGTACATATTGAAGTAGTTCCTGTTCAGCGCCTTACGCTCTCGCGAGTAGAACAGCAGCTTGGCTGTGACCGGCGGCCCATCCGGGGTCTTCCACGGCAACGTGACGTCGATAGGGGGCCGGCGGGTGATGTGCGCGGCGAGCGCATCCGACACCACGTCGGGCAGCGGAACGTCTCGCAACTTGCCGCCCTTGGGCGGGGCGAACACCATCTGCGGGCCGATCAGCTTGACCTGTCGCACGACGTGGATCACTCCCCCGACGAAGTCGACTTCGTCGACAGCCAGCCCGAAGATTTCGCCCTGCCGCAAACCACACCCTGCGCCCACGTCGACGGCCGTCGCGTACTGACTCGGAAGTCCTCCCCGGACCGCAACCACCCGATCACGCGTCCACGGCTTGATCTTCCGTCGGTCAAGCTTGGGTGCCCGGACGGAGCCTGCGCGGCAGGGATTCCGGGTCAGAATGCCGTCGTCCACGGCGGCGCCGAACACAGCGGAGACGTTGGCGAAGACCGTCCGCTGATACGACGACGCCATGCCGGAGTCTGCCAGTGCCCGTGCCCACGTACGGATGTGGGTGGGCTGGAACGCGCTCAGGGAGCGAGAACCGATGTAGGGAAAGGCGTGCAGCCGAAACCTCAGCTCCATGTTCACAATGGTGGAAGGGTCCGTGGTCTGGGATGCCAGCCACTGAGTGGCGAACTCCCTGAACGTCTCCTTGCCAGCCGACGGGTCGACGTACTGGCCTCGGGTCATGTCAGCCGCGATCTGCGTCAGCCAAGCCTCCGCGAGACGCTTCTGTTTGTCCGGGAACGACTTGCTGCGCTCACTTCCGTCCGGAGCGACGTAGCGGGCCCGGTAGCGCAAGCCGGTCCCGTAGCGGTCAGTCTTCGTCCTGATCGTCTTGCCGTTCGGCGCCGTCTCGGTCTTGTACCAACGGTCTTGGATGTGGCCGGCCAGACAGCGGCGGTCCTCTCGACATGCAGCAGGGAGAGCCACCCGCGGCGGCTCTCCCTGCTGTCTGGGGGCTGGTTGGCTACGCGGCGCTCTGGCAGGCGCTCTTGCGCTGGCTGACGTAGGCGCGCACGTCGGCCGGGTCGTAGCGGACGTGTTTTCCGATCCGGAAGCCGGGCGGTCCGGTGCGCTTCCTGCGCCACTGGTAGACGGTTTCGAGCGGCACGCCGAACATGTCTGCAATGTCGTCGGGGGTGAGGTACCGGTCCGGGAGGCCGCCTCGGAGAGTGCCGCGGGGATCCGGGTCTATCGGCTTTGCCATAGGAGGCTCCAAGCGGAGAGGGCAGGGCGCATGTGTCCGAGGTTCGGATTTCTGCGTCACCGCGTCACCTGCGTCATTCAGGTCGCTGACCTGTGGTTATCGGTGACGGAGCATGGTGGGGCTGTGTCACCGCCGCGTCACCTGCGTCACCGGGGGGTGACGCAGGTGACGCACGATGACGCAGACGGTTGGGCTCTGCGTCACCGCCTTCTCTGCTGGTCAGGGGCCGTTTTCCGGCGTGGGTGACGCAGGTGACGCAGCGTTCCCCTACTTAGGAAAAAAGAGGGGGTGGTGTCTGTTGTTGTGCGTGGCTCAGAGAGCGAAGAAGGAGCCGCTGCGCGGCACGTCCTTGGGGCGGTGCTGCGCACCGAACAGCAAGAGGAGCACCCGCCGCCCCGGGTGCTCCTTTTGCTGTTGAGCGGTGACGCCGGGCTCAGAACGCCGTTTCCTGCTGCGGCCCGGGTGCCGGTGCGGGTTCGGTGAGTTCGATGTAGCGGGCCGTTTTGGTGCGTCCCCAGTCCACGATGAGGCCGCGGGCGGCGAGGGTGGGCTGAAGGCGCTTGAGCCGGTCGGAGAGGACCTTGCCGGTGGTCGGCCACCCCTTGGGCAGTGGGCGGCAGTCCTCGCCGCTGTGGAGCCGGGTGAGCAGGTGCAGCCACTCCGCGGACGTCATCCGCTCCTGCGCCCCGGCTTCCATGCCGGCCGCGTACTCGAGCACGGTCTGCGCGAGCAGGTCGCCCTCGATCACGTCGTCGTTGAGGTCGTCCAACCCCGCCCGGTAGGCCGCCAAAGCTCCGAAGCCCATGGCCTGGTCGAGCTGGGCGCACAGGTGGGCGAAGTCCGCCATCCGCAGATCGGTCGGCGTTACAGCGGTAGCGGCGCGGACCTTGACCGTCAGATCCAGCAGCGAGCCGAGCATGACCGGCAGGGCTTCGGCGTACTCCGCCCAGAGTTCGGCTTCGGTGCGCCGCACCTTCGGGCGTTCGAGGCGGAGCGGGAGGAGGCGTTCGGCGAGGTCGGGGCGGATGACGCCGACGTCGATGCCGGTCAGAAGCAGGGGGCGGCGGTAGCGGGCGCGAAAGACGTCCCCATCGGTGAACAGCGCCCTCTTCACGGACTCGGCTCCGGTGACGATGCAGCACATGGCATCCGACAGGTCCGGGGTCATGTGGGAGAGGTTGTCCAGCGCGGTGACCCATCCCGCTGCCACGGCGGCGCAGGTTGTCCTCGTCCTTCGGGGCCCGGCGCAGGTCGCCCGTCATGCCTTCGATGAGGCGGATCAGCATTCGCCCGGCGGTGGATTTGCCCGCGCCCTGGGGGCCGGTGAGGAAGGGGGCGGGGACGGGCACGGAGGGTTCCAGGCAGCCGACCAGCCAGGCCATGGCCAGGCACTCCGTCTCGGCGTTGACGAAGTTGCAGAGCCGGAACAGCGCGTCGATGCCTTTGCCGTTGGTGTCCTTGGCGGGCAGGGGGAGTTCGCCGGTGAGCTGGGTGCGTCGCCAGCACACCTCGGCCGGGTCGGGGACGGCGATGTCCCAGCCGGTGGGGTGGATGCGCACGGACTGGCCGTCGTTGCGGCCCAGGTCCAGCCAGGTGGCCCCGTCCAGGCCGGGGGCGACGCGGATGTGGACGGGCTGGACCTGTTCGGTGAGGGCGAGTGCTTCGATCAAGTCGAGTGCCTCCTTCATCGCGGTGCCGTTGAACGTGCCGAGTCCGTCGCGGAACAGGCCGACCATGAGTTCTTGGCGGTGGCTTCCGGTGGTGCCCTGGGAGCGGATCGGGCGGGCCACGGGGTGGCCCTTGCGCTGTGCGTAGACGGTGCCGTCCGCGGTGCGGAAGTAGCGAAAGCGCTCTTGCGCGTAGTCCGCGATGACCTTTCGGGCCGGGTTCTTGTCGTCGTCGTTGTCCATGCTCAAAGCCCCAACGTGGTGCGGGCGTTGGTCCACGCGTCGGTGCAGTGCCGGGCGGTTTCGCCCTTGGCCTGAGCGGCGGTGAACAGGCGGGCGATGTGGACCTCGGTGAGGCAGCCGCACCGGCCGTGCGTCGAGAGCACGGCCAGGAACGTCCGGTAGACGGTGGCGTGGATGGCGCTGCGGGCCTCGGTGATGCGCTGCTCCGCCATGGCGATCCCGCGTTCGAGGAAGGTGGGCGTGCGGTGGCGGCACTCCGCGCCCCCGGCGGGCACCGTGACGAGCCCCGGCGCCGGCCGGGCCGGGGCGGGCTTGCTCGCGGCCAGCGCGCGCAGGACATCCGGCAGCGCGGCCATGTCGCCGGTGCCGAAGCCCAGCCAACGGGCTTAGGCCATGGTGGACTTGATGTCCACGCCGGGTCGGACCGCGTTCGCGGACTGCGTCCGGCCGAAGTAGAGCCAGTGCTCACCCCGGGTGGTGGGCACGGTCTGGGTGGTGGGCAGGTTCTCGCGGGCCCACGCGATCGCGTCGGCGCTGTCCAGGTCCACGACGGTCAGCCCCGCCCCGCCGGGGTGGTAGGCGACGGCCTCGGCTCGCAGCCATGCATGGCGCCAGGGGCCGGAGGTGATGACGGCCGGGTCGGTGGTGGCGGCGGCCCACGCGTGGCAGGGGGCGGGGCAGGCGCAGGGCCCCGGGGTCTTCATGTTGGGTCGGCCGCCGCAGGCGTTGTTGGCGCAGCGGCGGCAGTTGCCGAACGGGACCTTGCCCGCCCGCAGGGGCAGCGGTGGGATGCCGGAGGCGGCCAGGTCGAGCGCGGTACGCAGGTGCTCGTTCATGCCGGCGTACCGGCGCTCTCGCCGCATGTCGGTGGGTTGGGTCATGCTGGAGGTCTCCAGTTCCTTGATGGGTGACTGGCTGGCAGGGCGGCCCCGCGTTCTTTGGCGAGAGGTAGGGGCCGCTCTTGGCGTCGTCAGGCGATGTCCAGGGCGAGTTGAGCCGGGACCGGGTCCGCGAGGTGGGGCGCGTCGGCGGCGAGCAGCAGGCGGTAGGCCAATGCGGCCTGATGGATGACCACGCCGCTGCCGAGGATCTTGAGCTGGTCGGAGCGGGACAGCCCGAGGTCCGGGCCGGTGACCCAGCCGGGATCGGCGCCCATCATCCATTCCACGAACGCCGGGGACAGCCGGCGGTTGCCTTTGGTCCCGGGTTCGGTCATCTCCGGCGCGGGCCGTCCCAGCACCTGCTCCCAGCGTCGGATCGCGGGCCCGTAGTCGGTGCCGTTGGTGGCCACCCACTGCCCGTCCAGGCGGACGGCCTGGCCCGGCAGGTAGTAGTTGCCCGCCGTGTCACGCTGGTTCGGCCCGCCGTGCGGCCCGTCCGATGCCTTCGGCGTGGGCAGCAGGTTGACCACCACCTCGTTTAGCGGGCGGGAGTTGGTGCCGATCAGGTTGGAGGCACCCGACTTCCAGTCCCCGGCGGCGGGGGTGGGCAGCAGGGTGACGGCGGTGCGCAGGTTCATCCCGCCCTGCCGCTTGGGGGAGGTGCCGGGGCCTCCGGTGCCGTCGGCGGCGGCCGGGGTGGGCAGCAGCCTCAGGCCTCGGTCGGGGGCAGCAAGAAGACCACTTCGTCCTCCAGCGTGGGACCGTGCCCCCCGGCCTTCCGCTTGTCGGGGTGCTGCGGTCCGGCGTTCCTGCCGAGCTGTGAGGTGGGGGGCTTCAGCAGTGGGACTCTCGAAGTTACATTGCGCTTGGGCCGCCTACCACCCCTTCGAGCCGCGCCCCACCCCTGCCGAAATAATGCATGTTCCCACAGATCGCGAAGCTCATCATCGCTTAACTCGGCCGCGGATAGCGAGGATTGAGAGCGCAAGCAGCAAGGGCCCGAAGACGCGACAAATAAACTCCATCGCAACCCCCAGGGATGTCAGTCTCTGCTCCGCCGACCTAAATACGATGGCATTGGCTACGGTTCGCGATGAGCGCTCGAATCGGCGCCAAGTAAATCTATCGACCCCTTCGCCCAGTACCGGCTTTTCGGGCACGGTCGAAAGATTTACCGAGTTTCCCGTATATGTGCCACTTGTAATCTCTCGAGGAGAGTTACCTGGAATCCCACACAGCATCATCACCAGCACAGAAATGACCAGCATGGAAGTGAGCCATCCGAATGCACGGGATGCACGGATTCCATACCCCGACAGAGCCCAGTATGCAGATAGAAGAACCCTCTCCCCTACCGAACCCTTTTCTCGATTCTTACGTCGCGCTTCCATTTCTCCGTAATAGAAGTCGGCCGCACCGGGTTCGTCTTTGGAATCCTCAAGGGACTTTCGAAGCTGTCGATAAATGCCCGCGAGATCATCCGGTCTCACAGGCCGCTCCTGCCTGGAATTTGCAGGGGCTCTACTCCAACCCTCCGGCCGAGATCCCTCAGCAGCGCGCCAATAATGCTCTTCAGCGATGGTATTTCGACGCGTCCACCATGACGGTACGAAAATGAAGCGGCGTTGAAGGCCTCGCGGCGTGGTTGCGAACTTACTGCGCCCTTCAATGCGCAGCTTATCTAGATTGAGCGAACCTGAGAACCTACAATTCGATAGATCTATGTCGGTCAGAACAAGATGTGAGACATCCACTCCGCGCAGCGAGACAATTTTCACTTCCTCGCTTCGCCCGGACCGGAAGTTCTCACGCACTGGGCCGCCACTAGGACGTTCAAATGCCGTATGTCCAGCACTAATAGAGACGGACTGACCAAGAACGGCACCAGTAAAATCGACAGTGCTATATCTAAGACTAAGAGAGGCTGTTACCTCAAATCGCGTACGTCGACAGTCTAGCCTAATGGAAGAAATTTCCAGTGTAGATGGCGACTTGAAAACAGCAAAGGACATGTCGACTTCGCCACTACAAACCACCGGCCCGAAGTGCGATAGCTTTTCGAAGGACGATTCCTTAAATAGTGCATCTTCAAGAAAATGCACACCTTCGAAATTTACGTCCGCCGAAAAGGAAGTCGCCGAAAATTCCGCCCGCCCGACAAACTTAGAGTCATCGAATTTTACGCTTCCGACAAACGCGGCCTCAGTGAAATTGACTCGCTTGGCGAACTCTACTTTAGAAAAATCCGCCTGCTTATCGAAATGCGCCTCGATGAATCGTGACGGCCACGCGAACCGAGCACCCGAGAAGTTAGCATCATGCGAGAACACCGCCTTAGTAAAGGTTGCCACATCGGAAAATTCGGCAGAGTCGAATCGCGCTACGTTACTGAATCTACTTCGATTGAAACCAGCATGTCCAAGAAATTTGACACCACTAAAGCGGGCCGGTTTGGCAAACTGCGCGGAAGGGAAGTGGGCAGATGACGCGAACGTAGACCCTTTGAAGCTAGAGATGTCTCGGAATTGAGTTTCCGAGAATACAGCTTTCCCGTGAAATCGAACGCGACGAAATGCCGCCTCCCCGTGAAACGTTGCGTTCGCGAGATTTACGTCGCCTTCAAATTCTGCCGCATCAAATAGGGCCTTGCGGAAATAGGCGCGCCCATCTCCCTCACTGACTGCATCTAGCAGTTCCGCAAAGAGGCTCTGACTGAAAAGCGTGCCGCGATGATCCACGTCCTCGCCTGGCCTTAGGCTCGCCAAGTAAGCCTGGCGAGCCCCTTCGTCTAGGTGAGCCAAACACTCCTCATAAGCGGAAACTTGTGCGCCAAGGCAACCATGCGCACCCGATTCATCGGCTCCGTAACCGCAGTGCTGCCACTCAATGCGCAGCGATGTGGCCTGTGGGTCCGTCATGTCCTGGGCTTCTCCTGAGCTGGCAGTACTGGCAAGGGGAGTCTGCCAGCTCGGCATGGTCAAGGTCCGCAAGTGTCACTACTGACTCCACGTCACACCTGTTGGACCGCCTGCGATGAGAGTGAGTCGGGCTGTGGAACCACACCTTCCGGGGAATACGCGGTGACGTTGGCTTCGACGCCTGCCGTTCGCCCCGCTTCATAGCAGCTCACAGGCTTGAGAGCTCACGAGTGGACCACTCTCTTCTACGCGCCGTCTCTTTTATCCGCGTGGTGTCCCACCTGGTACCCCCGGGTACCTGGCGGCATCCAAGTGATCCCGTCTACCGGCCGTTAGAGCGGATCAGCGTCTGGAGATAGTGCTGCGTGATCGCATCCGTCGAGTAGAAGCGCCCGTGAGGGCGCACTGGCGCGGACGTCCGGCTGGCCCCAAGGCGGTTTCTACGGCTGCCGGTTCGTTAGCCGGGGTGCCGAATGCGGTGACCGGGCGGGCGGGGCCGGGACTGATGTATGCGGCGGCGACGCGGGCGCACTGCGAGACCGTGCTGCGGTCCTTCTACGACTTCCACCTGGACGCGGGCACTGGTCCGATCGTCAACCCGTTCCCTCTGGGGCGGGAACGTCGCAGGCTGCCCGATGGGCGTGTGCAGGGCCGTGACCACGGTGTACAGGAGCACGTCGAAGGAGTCGATGCCGGTGAGGGCGTAGTACCAGCCTTTGCGTTCTTCCCAGTCCATCACGGCCGTGCGGGCTGCCTCATGGGCCGGTCCAGCTTCCTCGAGGGCGCACCAGGACGGGGCTCGGGCGAGGCGCACCAGTGGGTGCGGTCAGGCGTGTTGGACACTGCCGGGTCAAAGCGCACGTCTGTGACCTTCTGACCCGTTTCTGTATCTGCGGCAGCCGTCGGCTGGCACGCTGGTCGCGTCGTCCGCTCCCCTGCTGAAGGGCCAGTTGTGCTGCACATCCCCAACAAGGACGCCAGGTTCATCCGGGAAACCTGCGGACCCGAGATCATCGACGTGCTGGAAGAGCAGGCCGCCGAGCACGCCTGGACGGACCTGTACCTGCATCGGCCCGAGTGGACCGCACAGGGCCGCAGCTATACCGACGCTGTCCTGTTGGCGGTTGAAGTCGCTCCGCCTGCACAGCAGCTCATCCTCAAGATCGTTCCCGCAGGCGCGGCCGGACGTGAGCCCGCTGCTACCGCGGCTGCCGCTGAGGCTGTCGAAACTTTCACCGACCTGCATCTGGTCACGCAGCCGTTCGATCCCGTGCCGCTGCCGGACGGCAGGACGCTGATGTTCCAGAAGGTCGCCGGCGACAGCCTGCAGAGCACGACGACTGTTGGAGGCCTTGACGGGCAACACAGGGCGCGGGTGGTCGAGCATCTGATCCGGGGGCTGTTGTCGTGCTGGAATGCCGAAGTCCTCAAGCTGGCTGTCCCCGAGCCTGTGAAGGTCTCTGCCTTCCTGCGCGAGGAGTTGAACGGCGTGTGGCAGGGCGACGGCTCGCTTCAGGCGTGGGGAAGGTCTCTGGGCGTTCTCGATCCCGCGCCCCCGTGGCTGTACAGCGACGGTATGCGGCTGCCCAATCCGTATCTGATGGTCAAGGGTGGGTCGGCCCTGCCGGATCCCGAGCTGCGTGTGCTGCGCGGTCTGGGTCACGGCGACCTGCATCTGGACAACGTCCTCGTGCCCCAGATGGAGGGGACAGTACAGGCCGAGGCGTACCGTCTTATCGATCTGTGCACGTTCAGCGCCCGGGCTGACCTTGGCGGGGACGCTGCGACGGTGCTGCTATCCGCGCTGATTCCCTTCGTCGAGCACGAGCTGCCGCCAGATCAGCGGCACGCTCTGCTCCGTTTCATCGTGGCCCCGCACGCTACCCACGGCGCCTACATCGTGCCGCGTGCAAAGACGCTGGTGCAGGCGGTGACGGTGACCGCCCAGCGGGAGATGAGCCACTGGCGGGACTCGTGGGACGCGCAGTTCCTGCTCTCGCTGATGGCGCGCGCTCTGATGTTCACGACGTACACGGAAATCGGTGTGGCGGGCCGCGGATGGCTCGTGCGGCTTGCCGCACATGCCGGGGGCGAGCTCCTGGCGCGGACGGCGAGGCGTCAGGGCGGGCAAGCGTGGCCCCCGCCTCTGGAGCCGGGAAGGGACTCCTTCACGACGACACAGTTCAGTGCCGTTGGCGTGGCGGGGAGCCGGGGTTCCGCCGGGTTTGTGCCTGACCAGGAACCGCAGCGGCGGCGCTGGGAGACGGACTCGGGGGTGCGGGACGAGCGGGCGGTGCTCGGATTCGGCCCGGATCACACGGTGGTGGTTGTCGACGGGCAAGGTCGCGTCCGGCGGTGGAGTGTGGGGGGAGATTCTCTGCCTGGGGCGGAGGGTCGTCCGGCTCGCATCAGGGTCGGCCACCAGGCATTGGTGTCTTCTCTGACGCACAGTCTGGTGACCGCCTGGCCAAAGGAACTGGAGATCCTGCGTTTTCCGCAGGATGCGGGGGTGTTCCGCTCGGATCCGGTCCATTTCGACGGCGGGGAGAATTTTCTGGTCACCAGTGGTGGTGACGTGTTCGCCACGCACGACAGGAAGTCGCTGACCGTTCGCAGTTTCGAGGATGGCTCGGTGGTGGAGCGCGTTCCCTGCCCTGCTTCGCTGGCGGCTAGCGCGGTGAGTCTCGACGCGTCGGTGATCGCCTTGGCACGCTCGCAGGAAGTGTTCATTCATCGAAGGGGCCGTCCGACGCTGCAACGGTCGATGGCCAACTCCATGCCCTACTTCCGGACCGGCCTGCTCAGGAAGTTTTCCTCGCTGGTGGGCCCGGGCTGTCAGCTGGCAGTCTCCCCCTCGGGCAGCCATGTCGGATGCGTGACCTTTGAGGAAGTACTGGTGTGGAGTACAGAGGATGGCAGGGAGGCGTACCGCCGCAAGCTGACGGACCGGGAGGCCCGTGAGGCATTGGGCGGGGAGGGTATGCGTCTGCTGTGCACCGAGACGGGCACGCTGTTCTGTCTCAAGCGGGGTCGGCTGTCCTGCCCGACCATCGACGGCGGGATCCAGTTGCGCCAGTCGGGCCGTTATGTCGACGTGGCCATCTCCCGTGATGGGAGGCTGATGGCGATGCTCGGCAGTGAAGGCCGGCTGGAGGTCTGGGATCTGTGACCTGGGCGGACCGCCGTCTGCTGGCTATGGGCTGGGCGCTGGCGGGAGGCGCGTTCAGAGGGGGTGCGCATGGCCGCTGTGGGAGACGGGCATGACTTCTCGTGCGGCCAGGGCGTCGTCGGCGTCGCCCGGCCCGAGCGTCACTCGGGGGTGGCTGTGGGGGCAGCAAGCACATCGATCTTCACTCGGCAGAATGATCCGGAACTGCTGCGCATTCTGAAAGCGGCTTCGGTAGCGCACCGGCGCGCCAAGAGGCTGGCCTCTTCGCACATGACGCTTTCTGTTCTGCTGGCGGGTCTGGGCGTGGCCGGGGTGTTCGTCAGTGCGCTGCAGACGCCGGTCACGCTGCTGGGGCTCGTGTGGGTTTTGGCCTACACCGCGGGTGCCCGGGTGTGGGGAGCGCAGGAGATGCGCCGTGCGGCACTCTTCCAGGAAATGTTCGACGTACGGCTTTTGTGCATTGACTGGAATACGGTACTTGCCGGCGGGGAGGAGCCTGCGGCGCAGGAGGTCAGCCGGGCGGCGGGCCGGTACACGGGGGCGGAGTCTCGGCTGGAGGATTACTTCTACGAGGTCACCAGGCTTCCTAGGCCGCTCGATGTGCTGGCCTGCCAGATGCAGAACCTGGGCTGGGGTGCCCGGATCCGGCGGCGTTACGCCGCCGCGGTGTCCGGAGGGCTGGTGTTGTGGAGCGTGGCGGGCATCGGACTTGGTCTGGCCCGGGCGATGACGGTCACCGAGATGCTGCTGCACTGGTTCGTCCCCTCACTGGGCCTTTTACTGCTGGGCGTGGACACCGCTGCTTCCCAGAGGGAGACCGCCCGCGCCCGTGAGCATGCACAGGCCGTGCTGCTGCAGGCGCTTCGTGCCCACATCCGGCGGGGCAGTCCCGCTGGGGACACTCCGGGGCTCCTGCTTCTGGCCCGGCAGATCCAGGACACTCTGCTGCTCACCCGGCTGCGGCAGGCCCGGGTGCCCGACTGGTTCTTCAAACGGTTCCAGACGTCGGACCGCACCGACTTCGTGCGGGCGATGCGGGAACTGGACCAGCTGGCTGCTACCCCGTAGGAGCAGCGTCGCTCGATGGACGTGCCTCTCTTCCGGGGGAGCGCGAACCGCCGAGGTGTACGCCGTGTCGCGCTACCGGTGCGCTCTGTTGCAGGTGGATGCGGATCGCCAGAATGTATCCCCGGCTCCGACGTGGGGCCGAGGCGGGCAGACGGCACCGGGGCTTGCGGTGTGGCTGTGTTTGGCCCGCTCCCGATCGTCGGTCGTGGCTTCTGGCAGACGGCGTGGTTGTTGTCAGGTTCGTCGGCGGACGAGTAAGGGTGCAACGTGGTGAAACCGCTCCAGTACGGGACCGATCCTCTGCGCATCGGACCGTACGAGGTGATGGGGCGTCTGGGGTCCGGCGGCATGGGTGTCGTGTACCTCGCCCGAAGCGCGGGGCCTGGACGTCTGGTCGCGATCAAGACGATCCGGGCCGATCTGGCGAAGGAGCACGGCTACCACGAGCGTTTCGCCCGCGAGATCGAAGTCGCCCGCACGATCCGCAGCCCGTACATCGCCCAACTCGTCGACTTCGACCCCGGGCCGGCCAAGCCCTGGCTGGCGACAGTCCTCGTGCCCGGCCCGAACCTGGCTGAGGTTCTGGCCCACCACGGACCGCTGCCGGTCGAAACGGTACGAGTCCTGGCGCTCGACCTGGCTGGGGCTCTCACCGCCATCCACGCCGCACGTATCGTGCACCGCGACCTGAAGCCGTCCAACATCATCCTTTCCGAGGACGGACCCCGTCTCCTCGACTTCGGGATCGCCCGCCCTCTGGGCCAGGAGGGCCTGACCGCCACACGACAGTTCATCGGCACATCCGCCTACGCCTCCCCCGAACAACTCCTCGCCCACAGGGCTGATCCGCCCAGCGACGTCTTCTCACTCGGCGTGGTCCTCGCCGAAGCCGCCGGACTAGTCACGCCCATTAATGATCCGCCCGCCGCCGCCATCGTCGACGGTCGCACCCCTGCCCTGTCATCACTCCCGCCAGACCTGCGGAGCGTCATCCAAACGTGTCTCTCCCAGAGTCCGAAAGACCGGCCAGCGGCGGCCGAGCTTCCCGGCATGCTGGCCACGAGTACGCGCGCTCACCGCAAGGGCACCCGATGGCTTCCGGACTCCGCCCTTCTTCTTGCCCGCAGGACGTCACAGGAACTACTGGCTGTCACTCATCCGGTGACCGCCCTCGATCCCCGCTTCGCCGGCGGTCACCAGCAGGAAACAGCCACCGCGAGGATGCCGTGGGGCGCCACCGTTGTCCCGCCCCACGCGACAACGCCCCTTTCTCCCCTCGCCGAAAAGAAGATAAGCGGGGCAAAAGCAATGATCGGGGCGGCCCTGTTCCTGCTGATCGGGGTGGCAGGTTTCTCGCTGGCCGGACAGCGCAGTGATAGCGGGCAGGAAGCCACGCCGAGCGCAACAGTCACCGTCACTGCGTCAGGCCGGCCCGACAACGCCAATCCTGCTTCACCCCGGTCCTCGAAGACCTGGCAACCCTCACCAAAGCCCGCTCGACTGCCGTCCGCCGCACCACCCAAGTCCCCCAGTTTCACCCGGGGCCCACTGGGAGTCTCCCGTTACCGGGACCCTGAGTACAGGGCCGCAGTGACTTCGGTGGCCGCTGCCCGGAATCAGTTGACAGTGACCGTGAGCGCGAGGGGCAGATCAGACCTGCGGGAAGCGGAGACTACGTGTCTTGAGGTGCAGGGGGCGGAGGGAACGTTCACGGTGCTTCCGTTCGCGAAGCATGCCCGTACAGAGCGACCTGGCGCTTTCGACGGGACACTGGCCTTCCCGCTGCTCGTATCCGGACGGTACACGCTGCGCTATTCCTGCCAGAGCGACTACACGGGTGTCGACCTTGGCACCGCGAGCGTGCCTCACATCAGCATCTCCCGGTATACCGATCCGAGGTATTTTGCCGTCGTCCTGTCGGCGGACCGCACGTCCCGCGGACTGCAGCTGGTCTTTGTCTCCACCGGGCCGCCGGACCTGCGCGATCCCAATACGTCCTGTCTGAACCGGGGTGCTGGGGAAGAACACACGAAAAGCCTTGAGCTCAACCGCAGCGAGAAGACCCTGAACCTCTTCTACTACGGCGTCATGAACTTCCCGGCCGTCGGGGCGAACAGCACGTTCTCCTACTCGTGCAGCGGGGACTACAGCGACGCCTCCCTGCCCTGACATGTCAGGAAGGTCGGTTACCTGGAAACTGGCGCTCTCATTGCTGCTCCGGCCAGGCATTTACCCCTCACAGCACGGACACATCCCCGTCCAGAGCCCCCCGAATCGTCGGCGCAAGCAGGGCGGGCGCGCCTGTGATCGCTTGGTGGTGCGGCCGGTCAGTGGTCTCACCCTTGGGGCAAGGCCACGCCTCTGGGGTGATCACCCGCTTCGGTACCGGCCTGGTCTCTGTGAGGCGTCACTGACCTGGGTTCGACGTGATTCGACGGCCTGGAGTACCGAATCAGCGGTCTGACCTGGGCGGACATGGGTGTGACCGCCTGGAGGGCGTTTCTCTAGTAGTGCTTCGTTACGCTATCGCCACCAGGGCCAGAAGGACGAGCGCCTCCCGCCCGCGGACAGTCGGCCCAGTCAGGACTGCTCATCCCAAGTCGGAAGTTCTGCAGCGGTGATGATGCTCCGGACACCCAGATCCGCCCGCCCGGCCGGGGCCATCTCGTCGACCACGACGGAGCAGCCAGCCCACTGACGCCACACTCCTCAACCATCGACCGCACGGCCGACGCCTGACTACCCGTCTCAATCCAGTCGTCGACCAGGAGCACCCGGTCCCCGGGCCCCACTGCCGCCCGCTGCAGACGCAGCTCCTGACGAACACCCCGGTAGTCGGGGTCGCCGCGCCGGGTGACCTTCTTCCCCGGGAAGATCCCCTCACTCTTGCGAACTGCGACAAAGCCAACACCGAACTCGACGGCCACCGCCGCGCCGAGCAGGAATCCCCGCGACTCGATGCCGCAGACGGCCGTGACGCCGTCGTCCCGAAACGGCTCCGCCAGGCCGCGGACCACCGAGGCTAGAGCCTCAGGGGCGCGGAAGATCTGCCGGACGGCGGCGTGCCCGCCAATCCACCGGAAGCATTCGAGAGTCAGGGCACGCGCGTCAGACATCATGATCGCGAGTCTGCGGACGGACTGGCAGTCAGGCAACCGGATTCTCGCTTGAGGTGCGCAGACTAGAGATCCAGGCGAGCGCCGCCGCGGTGCTTCCACCTGCGGCCAGGTCTGCCACCCTTGTCCCAGGCCCGCCGCCGCTGGACCTGCCGGACGCTGACCCGTAACTCCTTCGCAATCGCCGAACCCGGCTCACCAGAGGGGAACTGTTCGGCCACCTCCATCCGGATCCCTCGCGGAACTGCCGGCGCTCGTCCGACAGCCCGCCGCCCTGCATGTACCTCACGACAACGGCGTCCCGCGAGGAGCGAGCCCTTGTCGGCGGCTACGACCCCCGAGTTCAACCTCAGTCGTCGGTGCAGGGGCCACGCCCGGTGGTCTTCCCCCGCCGTTTCCTTCGCGGCCGCCTTCTGGGCGGAAAACGCTACGTGCCCGTCGAGAGGGATTCAAAGGCAGGACTATGTCACTCGGTCACTCGCTCTCTATGGCTTCGTCTGCCATCGCATCCGCAATCGCATCCCATTCAATTTCCTGACGTATCTTGGCCGCTCGCTCCTCATCAAGAAAACGCCTTGTGCTTTCGGAGTGGTTCATTCGGTGGCGAAGAGCTTCGATCGACTTGAGAATCAGTGGATTCATGCCCTCCAGTGCTTCAGCCGAGGGTGGCTGTGGCGACTCGAATCTTAGCAACGACGGTTCTGCATCCTGCTTCGTTGTGCTGATAAGGATTCGGGTCTGCCAGGAAGTGACGACCACTCTCTGCTCCCGCCTGGGGAGGTCCGCAATACCAACGAGGGTCCATCGTGCCTCCACCGAGGACCAGACGTGATCTCCGATGCTGTGAGCCTTCGCTTCCCCGATGCGATCCAGCTGTGCGAGCGGCTCGTCGATCCATCCTCGGGCCACAACGGGTCCTTGGTCAATTGCCTCCGCATCAAAGCATCCGAACCGAGACCGCGTTAGAAACGAGTGGCGGAAACGCGTGCTTCTCATTTGCCTGAAGGCCTCGCGCCCTATGAGACGGGCAGATTCCGGAGATTCAAGCACCGCCTTGACTGCGTCGTCCTCCGGCGCGGTGAAGAGATCAATCAAATCGTTCATATTGGTGAGGTGAACAAACCTGTCCTCTATCCCCGCGAGATCTTCATCCATAGGATGCTGATAAGGGGCACCGCTGCCGAAGTCGTGAGTATTGGAGCTGACAAAGTAGACCGTTTCGTCAGGGTGGTTCCTGGCGTAACTGACGGCCGTCAGCCAGATCGCTGCATCTCGCGCTCCGACCTTGTGTCCCTTGTTATCTGAATCAGCACCCACCAGCTTGCAAGGAGGCAGAAGATTCATCTCTCGAGTCAGTGCTTCGTTGAGGATGCCCGCGTCAGCCGCTAGGTTGTCGGCAACTGACTCAAACCGATTACGCCAGTGGCGGGCGTACCGATCTATGTCCACGCGGGGGAGATCCTGAGGTAGGGACCATGGGGTGTCTTCGGCGATCTTCTTCCACGCTGCCAAAGCCGCCGTGTGTCGATCCCGGTATGGGTTGACGCGCTGAGCCACAAGTTCCTCCAGCGCGACCGAGGGGATGCCCACCTTCTCTGCGCCTGCGGCCCGAATGGTCTTGAGTAGGTCTGTCGTGACGGTATCCGGTCCCTTGTAGAGGATGTTCGCGTCCAGAATGATCAAGGCTGGCGGCTCCCTCTTCTTGCGATTGCGGTTCCACGGCCACACTCTCTCAAGATCTCATTGCCGGGCGCAGGCGGAACCGGCCAGGCGGTTTCAAGTACTGCGCTTGTTTGGCCTGCCCCGCGTGGTCACTGTCCACTTCGTTGCGGTGCCCTCTGGCCGGCCGACGATCTCCAAGATCAGGACGAGACGTGGACGAGGTAGCCCTCGCCGATACCTAGTCGCGACTAAGCGGCAGGTCAGAAGGGTCGAAGTGGGGTGATCTTGAGGGGACTGTAAATCTGCCAGCCCGCTACCCGCCTGCCGCCCTTGCACCATCGCGCAAGATCCCCTCGGCCGTCAGGCGGGGCCGTCTGTGGGCCGTCCCAGGAGGGGCCACAATGACCGACGACGACAGATAACAACGGTGCCCCGGCTGGTCAGGAGGCCAGTGCGTGTAATCCATCGAGGCAGCCGAGTCAGGAGATCACTTCTTCGACGTGTGATCGACGCGTAGGCCGGTCCTACGGCGGCTTGGTCCTGCGGCGGCTTTACGGCGCCCCCGCTCCTGTTGTTCAGGGGTGGGGGCGTCGTCGTATCGTTTTCTGTGTACGGCTGTTCGAGAGGTGACGGGGGTCAGGGGATGCCGGAACAGGACGACGAGGCGCGGGAGTTCGACATCAAGTGGGCCGACGGGGCCGAGCTCAAGGAGCCCTCGGCGCGGGCCCGTATGCTCGCCGCCCGCTGGAAGGAGAACCCGCCGAAGCCGCAGCCGTTCCGTGCGGAGGCCGAGTTCAGGGCACGTCGTCGGTCGTCGCTCCGGACGCCTCGTCGGTCGTCGTGGGTGTCCACGGTGATCGTGTTCGGGTGTGTGGCGGCGGTCATCCTGCTGCTGGGATACGCGAACTTCCGAGGGTCCTACTAGGCCCCTCCCAGGGGGGTGAGCAGGTAATTCGCCTGCCCTTTCGCACTTCTGCGCCTACGATCCGCGGACACATCGAGAGCGGGGAGCAGGCGTGGACGGGGTTGTCGAGGACAGAGCTGCTGCGGCCGTACGGCTCGCGGAGGGGGCCCGTCTGCGGGAGGTGCTGCCCGACGCCGCCGATCCGGCCGGCTGGATCGCGCTGGACGCGGAGGTACGGCACAGCCCCTGGTCCTCGGCCGACGGCAGGTGGTTGCCGCACTGGCGGCGGACCGAGCAGGGGCGCAACCTCACCGACGCCCTCCGCCGGGGCGAACCGCTCACCGACGCGCAGCTCGCCCTCGCCCTGTGCCACCAGGACGGGCGGATGCGCCAGCGGGCGCTGGGCCGGGCCGCGGGGCGTCCTGAGTTGTTGCCGCTGGTCGTGTTGCGGTGTGCCGACTGGGCCGAACCCGTGCGGGAGACTGCCCGACGGCAGCTGGCCGAGCGGCTGGACGCCGAGGCCGCGGTACGGCTGCTGCCGCTGATCCTGCGCATCGGGCGCCGGGGACGGGGGGATTTCGCCACCGACCTGGCCGCCGGGCTGCTGCGCGACGCCGAACCACGGATCCTCGCCCCGCTCTACGCCGACGCCCACCGGACCGTACGCCGGTACGCCTACCGTCTCGCCGTCGAGGAGGGGTACCTCTCCCCCACCGAGTTGGCCCGGGCCGCCGCCCGGGACACCGACCTGGTCGTCCAGAGCCTCTGCGCGGACGCCACCCTGGCCGCCGTGGCGGAGGGCGGCGCGGAGGACGACGTACTCGAAACGCTGCTCGGTGCCCGCGGGGCGCAGGCCCGGGCCGCCGGGGTCACCGCCTTGCGGCGGGCCGGGCGTGGTGAGCGGGCCGTGGGGTTCCTCGGGGACCGGGCCGGGGTGGTGCGGGCCTGTGCCCGGTACGTGGTGCGGCAGGGCGGGGGTGATCCGCTCGGCTGGTACCGGGAGCGGTGCGGGGCCGCCGCCGGGGATCTACCGCCCGGTGCGATGAGCGGGCTGGCGGAGTGCGGGGAGCGGGCCGACGCGGACCTGCTGTGGGCGCTCACCTCGCATCCGGTGGCCGCGGTGCGGACGCGGGCGGTGGCCGGGCTGCGGGCGCTGGACGTGACCGACGTGGCGCGGATGCGCGAGCTGCTCGACGACCCCTCCCCCGGGGTCGTACGGGAGGCGGCCCTCGCGCTGCTCCCCTCCGCGCGGGCGCTGGACGCGCAGTGGCTGACGCGGCGGCTGGGGACGGACCGGCCCCGGGCGGAGCGGGTCGCCGCGTTCCGGCTGCTCAACGCGCACGACGGGGTCGTACGACTGCGGGCGGCCGTCGCGCTGGTCGACGACCCGGACGAACGGCTGCGGCACTGGGCCCGGCAGTCGGTGCAGCGCTGGCGGCTCACGGCCGATGTGCCGCGCGGGTCGGCGGAGGTGGGTGAGCTGCTGGACCGGGCGCGGGCTCTGTTCAGTGAGTACGTGCTGATCAGGCGCAAGTGGGAGGTCGGGCTCAAGGCCTGAGCCTTTGCTGGTCCTAGGCCTGATCCGGACCGCTTCATGGGCCTGGGCGGGTGCACACTGGAGCGTGGGACGAGTGCCTGACTGCGGGGTGATGCAGATGCGGAGCCGTTTCCGGAGCGACCGGCGCCTGACCGTGCGGATGACGGTCACGCTGTTCCTGCTCGGGCTGCTGTACGTGGCCTTCTTCGCCGCGTTGATCGTGTTGCTGAAGTCCTGGCTGATGGTCGTGGCGCTGATCGCGGTCATGTTCGTGGCGCAGTTCTGGTTCTCCGACAAGATCGCCATGTTCGCGATGCGCGGGCGGGTCGTGGGACCGGAGGAGTATCCCGAACTGCACGCCGTGGTCGACCGGTTGTGCGCCATCGCGGACATGCCCAAGCCCGTCGTCGCGGTCTCCACGATGGACATGCCCAACGCGTTCGCCACCGGCCGCAACCCCGACAACGCCGTGGTGTGCGTGACCACCGGGCTGCTCGACCGGCTGGAGCCCGCCGAGCTGGAGGGCGTCCTCGCGCACGAGCTGTCGCACGTGGCGCACAAGGACGTCGCCGTGATCACCATCGCCTCGTTCCTGGGCGTGATCGCCGGGCTGATCGTGCGGTTCGCCTTCTACAGCCAGCTGTTCAGCGGGCGGAAGGACCAGAACACCGCCATGCTGTTCGCCGGCGTGATGGGTGTCTCGGCGGCCGTGTACGCGCTCAGCTTCCTGCTGATCAGGGCACTGTCCCGGTACCGGGAGCTGGCGGCGGACCGGGCCGCGGCCCACCTCACCGGGCGGCCCTCGGCCCTCGCCTCCGCGCTCACCAAGGTCTCCGGGGAGCTGGCCCGCATCCCCACCAAGGACCTGCGCACCGCCCAGGCCTTCAACGCCTTCTACTTCACCCCGGCCACCGGCAAGGAGCCCGGCATCGAGCGGTACTTCTCCACCCACCCGTCGCTGGAGCAGCGACTGGAGCAACTGGGGCGGATCTCGGCGGAGTTGGGCGAGCCCCTGGAGCCCGGGAAGGCGGGCTGAGGATGGGGCTGCTGGACATCCTGCTCGGGCGCACCAAGCCCGTCGCGCCCGATCTCGACCAGCTGTTCGCGCTGCCGTCGGCGGCCGTGACGCTGGAGGCGGCGGTCTCCCTCACCCCGACCGGGCGCGGAGCGGTGTGCTTCGCCACGGTCGAGGGGGCCGCCTTCGAGCAGACGCACCGGGAGGTTCAGGCCCTGCTGGACGCGGACACCGAGCGGGACGGCCCGCCGGTGGAGCTGCGCCGGGACGACTTCGGGTACTCCTGGCTGGTCTCCGAACGCGCCCCGGAGCAGTTGCCGCAGCTGGTCAACGACCTGCACGCGGTGAACAGTTCGATGGAGGTCAACGGCTTCGGCCCCCAACTGCTGTGCTCGCTGGCCGGGTTCGAGGACACCGGTGACCGGTCGCTCGCGCTGGTCTACCTCTACAAGCGCGGCACCTTCTATCCCTTCGCCCCGCTGCCCGGTGCGGCACAGCGCCGGGACAACGCGCTGGAGCTGCGGGTGAAGGCCGCGCTCTCGGGCGATCTGCGGATCGAGGAGGACCTGAACCGGTGGTTCCCTCTCTGGGGCGCCCCGGGTCTGTGAGCCCCTACTGCTTGCGCTCGCGGGCCTGCCGACGGGACTCCAGCGGACGTTCGCGGCGGTAACGGCGGTCCCACTTGGCCTGCTTGTCCCGGCGCTCACGGTAGGACCGGTAGTCTCCGGCCGCCGAGCCGCCACCGGCCGCACCGCCCGACGAGGACGCCGACGCGCCGTCACGGCCGTACTGCAGGTACAGGAAGAGCAGGGCTACGGCGCCGAGCCACCAGGTGTGGTTCCCGAAGCCCAGGATCACCAGGACGACGGTCCCGGAAAGGACGATGGTGCCCATGACGGGCCTCCGTGTGCGTGGGTGTGGTGTAGAAGAGTAGCCCCGGAGGGGCGGGCTGATACCTGCCCTGCGCGAGCTCTTTCCCCACGGCACGAATCCGTTGGACGGGCGGTGGTCGGGCCGGTAGTTTGCGGGGGACCGTGGCACTGTCCGAGGAGGTGAGACCCATGAACGTCGTAGCGATGTGGGTGCTCCCCCTTTCTGTCATGGCCGGCGGCTGACACTGGTGTCGCCGGGAGCGCCTCGACCACAAGGCACTCCCGAGAGGCAACACCTATGGAAACTTCGCAGTTCACCGCCGGGCTGACGTCGTACGACGTGATCATCGCCGGGTGCGGGCCGACCGGCGCGTTCCTGGCCGCCGAGCTCCGGCTGCACGATGTGCGGGTACTCGTCCTGGAGAAGGAGACCGAGCCGACGTCGTTCGTGCGCATCGTCGGTCTGCACATGCGCAGTCTCGAACTGATGGCGATGCGCGGGCTGTTGGACCGCCTTCTCCCCCACGGACGGCGGCGTCCGGCCCGTGGTTTCTTCGCCGCCATCGACAAGCCGGTGCCCCAGGGCCTGGATTCGGCGCACGCCTATCTGCTGGGCATCCCGCAGCCGGTCGTCGTCCGCCTCCTGGAAGAGCACGCGGCCGGGCTGGGGGCGCTGGTCCGGCACGGGTGCGCGGTGGCCGGTCTCGAACAGGACGACGAGGGGGTGACCGTCGAGCTGGCCGACGGCGAGCGGGTGCGTGCGCGCTATGTCGTCGGCTGTGACGGCGGGCGCAGTACGGTGCGCAAACTGCTCGGGGTCGGTTTCCCCGGCGAGCCCTCGCGGACCGGGACGCTGATGGGCGAGATGGCAGTGGGGGTGTCGCAGGAGGAGGTCGCCGCCAGGGTGGCCGAGGTCCGCGAGACCCAACAGCGGTTCTGGCTACGGCCCTTCGGCGCGGGGATCTACAGCGTCGTGGTGCCCGCCGCGGGAGTGGGCGATCGTACGGAGCCGCCCACCATCGAGGAGTTCAGGCGACAGCTGCGCTCGGTCGCCGGCACCGATTTCGGCGTGCACTCCCCCCGCTGGCTGTCCCGCTTCGGGGACGCGACCCGGCTGGCCGAGCGCTATCGGGTCGGGCGGGTGCTGCTGGCCGGGGACGCGGCGCACATCCATCCACCGATCGGCGGTCAGGGTCTCAACCTGGGGCTCCAGGACGCGTTCAACCTGGGCTGGAAGCTGGCCGCGCAGATCCGCGGCCGGGCACCGGGGACGCTGCTGGACACCTACGAGGCGGAACGTCGTCCGGTCGCCGCGGACGTGCTGGACAACACCCGCGCCCAGACGGAACTCCTGTCCACCGAACCGGGCGCACGGGCCGTGCGCAGGCTGCTCACCGAGCTGATGGACTTCGACGAGGTGAACCGCCATCTGATCGAGAAGATCACCGCGACCGCCGTCCGCTACGACTTCGGAGCCGGCCCCGATCTGCTCGGCCGGCGCGTGCCCGACCTCGACGTCCGGCAGGGCCGCCTCTACGACCGGCTGCGTCACGGCCGCGGCCTCCTGCTGGACCGCACCGCGCACCTGACCGTCGGCGGCTGGTCGGACCGGGTCGATCACCTCACCGACCCCACGGCGGCACTGGACGCTCCGTGCGTCCTGCTGCGCCCCGACGGCCACGTGGCCTGGGTCGGCGACGACCAGCGCGGCCTCGACGCCCAGCTGTCACGGTGGTTCGGGGTACCGGTGGGCTGATTGCGGCACGTGGTCAAGGGGGCCGGGTAGCTGGGCGGGGTCGGCTGCGTGTCGCTGGTCAGGGGCGTGTCCCTCCACGCGGGCCGCGAGCCGTCCGGCATCCCGGTCCCGGTGGCTGCGGCTACTCGCCCGGTGCCGCTCTGAGGACGCCCGCCGCGATGGCCGCTCTCAGGCTCGCGTGGTCCGCCGTGGTCTGGGTGGCGTAGGCGAGGGCGAAGTCGGCGATCGCCTGGTCGAAGGTGTCGGCGCCGCCCAGGTACGCGGCGATCGCGACGCGGTCGCCGGAGCGGGCGTGGGCCCGGGCCAGGGTGGTGCCGCAGAGGCCGGCGTACGCCGTGAGGTCGGACGGGGACATGCCCATGACGTCCGCCGAGCCCTTCATGTCGCGCAGTTGGCGCCAGTAGAAGGCCCGGCCCTGGGGCCCGCTCATCCAGCCCAGGAAGATGTCGCTCGCGGACTGGAGCAGGCGCTGCCCCACGACCACACGGTGCCCGGGATGGACGTACGGCCCATGGGGCAGGTGTTCCTCCAGCACGGACGGGCGGGCCTCCTTGATCTGGAGGAACAGCGGGTCGTCGGCGTCCCGGCCGGTCAGCAGGACGATGAAGCAGCGGGTGCCGACGCTGCCGACGCCGACGACCTTGCGGGCCGCGTCCACGAAGCGGTACCGGTCCAGCAGCAGCCGGCGTTCCTCGGAGAGCGTGGAGCGGTAGTCGCTGAAGATCTTGCGCAGGCTGGCCATGTCGGGGGCGCCGGCGGGTTCGAGGAGCGGCGGGTCGGTGATGATGCGGCGGCGGCCGTCGACGATCTCGGTGAGCTTGCCGAGGGCCTGGAGGCTGGTGCGGCGGCGGGCCCGGGTGAGGCTGGACTCGAGGCGCCCGCGGTGGCGGGCGGAGCGGACGAGGGGCAGCAGGCTGTCGGCGTCGACGCTCTCGTACCAGACCTCCAACTCCGTCATACGGGCCAGGCGCCGCATGGCCGTGCGGTACGCGGCGGTCGCCGCCCGGGCCGCCCGGTGGGCCTTGTCCTCGCTGTGCCCGTTCTCGACGGCGGCCACGGCGACGCTCGCGGCGAGCCGCTTGACGTCCCACTCGAAGGGGCCCGGGAACGTCTCGTCGAAGTCGTTGAGGTCGAAGAGGAGGGAGCGTTCCGGGGAGGCGTAGAGGCCGAAGTTGAGCAGGTGGGCGTCGCCGCAGAGCTGGACCGTGAGGCCGGTGTGCGGCTGGGAGGCCAGGTCGGCGGCCATGACGGCGGCGGAGCCGCGCAGGAAGGCGAAGGGGGAGGCCGACATCCTGCCGTACCGGATCGGGAGGAGTTCCGGGAGGCGGTCGCGGCCCTGTCGTTCCAGTACGGCGACGGGGTCCTGGCGGTCGAGGGACGGGAGCCAGGTGGCGTGGGCGGAGCGGGGGACGCGTTTGCGGGCGGCTCGGCCGCGGGTCTGTGCGGTGCCGGGGGTGTTCATCGGCCCTGCCTCTGGGTCACGCCCGCCTCCTGGTCGCCGGTGTGGCTGTCACCTCCTGATCGCAGTGAAGGGCGGGGGTGGGGTGGGCGCATGTGGAGTACGGCGATCGGGTGACGTGTGCGTTGGGGGTGCGATGTGTCGTCGTTCGGCTGCGGCTGCGTTGTGGCTGGTCGCGCCCGCGCGGCGGAGCCGCATATCGATACAGACCCGCGCCCCTGAAGGGCGCGTTGTCAGTGCCCTCGGTCAAGATGGGCCGTATGGGCTTGGGTGATGCGGTTCGGTACATCGGGGTGGGCGAGCGGCGGGCTCGGCTGGGGTTGCGGCAGCAGTTGGCCGTCGAGGCCCGGGTGGGGTCGCCCGAGGAGGTGGGTGGGGCTCTGGTCGCGTTGCACGGGTCCGATCCCGCGACGGTCTACCTCGCGGTGGGGGCTCGGCTGGTGGACGCCTCCGGGACCGTCGCCGAGACCGAGCGGGCGTTGTACGAGGACCGGACGCTGGTGCGGATGCACGGGATGCGGCACACGGTGTTCGCGTTTCCGACCGAGCTGACCGCCGTCGTGCACGCCTCGACCGGGCTCACGGTCGCCGCGCGGGAACGGGCCTCGCTCATCAAGGACATGGCGAAGGCGGGGGCGCCGGACGCGGCCTGGCTGAAGGAGGTCGAGGAGTCGATGCTGGCCGCGCTGGCCCGGCGCGGGCAGGCGACGGCGACCGAACTCAGCCAGGACGAGCCGCGGTTGCGGGAGCAGTTCGTGTACGCGGCCGGCAAGAGCTACGAGGGCGTCCACACCGTGTCGTCCCGGCTGCTGAGAGTGCTCGGCGTGGAGGGCAAGGTGGTGCGCGGGCGGCCGCTCGGCTCCTGGATGTCCTCGCAGTTCCGCTGGGCGGTGGCGCCGCCGCACCCCGAACTCGACGTGGCCGAGGCACAGGCGGAGTTGCTGCGGCGCTGGCTCACCGTGTGCGGTCCCGCCACCGAGGCGGACCTGAAGTGGTGGACCGGCTGGAAGGTGACCGACGTCCGCCGTGCGCTGACGGCGATCCGCGCGGTCACGGTGACGGTCGACGAAGGTCCGGCCTACGTCGTCGAGGGCGACGACGGTCCGGTGGAGGGGCCGTCGGAGCCCTGGGCCGCGCTGCTTCCCGGACTTGATCCGACGGCGATGGGCTGGCAGCAGCGGGACTGGTACCTGGCCCCCGCCCTGCGTCCCGCCCTGTTCGACCGGAGCGGCAACGTGGGGCCGACGGTGTGGTGGGACGGGCGGGTGGTGGGCGGGTGGGGCCAGCGGGCCGACGGGGAGATCGTGTGGCGGCTCCTGGACCCGGAGGGAGTGGGGGCGGAGGCGGAGACGGCCATCGCGCAGGAGGCCGCCCGCCTGCGGGAGTGGGTGGGAGACACCTGGGTGAGACCCCGGTTCCGGACCCCGCTGGAGAAGGAACTGGCGGAGGGGACGGGCTGACGGGCCTACCTGTGCGACCGGTTGACGGGGCTGGCCGAGGCGACCGGTTGACCGGACGGCCGGGGCAACGGGCCGAAGCGATCGGCTGACCGGGGGCAACCGGCTCGTCCAGGCGACTGGTTGGCCGAGACTACCGGCCGACCCCGACCACCGGGACAAGCGGCTGATCCAGGCGCCCGGTTGGCCGGACGGCCGGGGCAACGGACCGAAGCGACCAGCTGACTGGGGCAACCTGCTGCTCCAGGCGACCCGTTGACCGGGCCGACCGGCTGGCCGAGGCGACCGGCCCACCCCGGCCACCGGGGCAACCGGCTGATCCAGGCGCCCCGCTGACCGAGTTGACCGGGCCGACCGGGTCGACCGGCTGGCCCAGAAGGCGCGCTGACCCCGGCAACCGCGGCAACTGGCCGACCCAGAAGGCCGGCTCACCGAGGCGCCGGGTGTCTTCCGGCGGAAACGGCGCCGGGCTCACCCCGCATGGCGGAGGGCACCCGGCGCCCCGGGGGTCACCGTGAGTAGCGCATCAGGGCGCGCACCATGTGGCACGTGGTGTCCGACGGTGGGTGTACGCCGATCATCTCCGCGGCGTCGCGGATCGTCTCGTTGCGGGCCTGGTTCGGTACGTAGACGCCGGAGTCGAGCAGGGCGATCGCTAGCCGCATCGCCTTGAGGCGGCGGTTGTGGGTGACGTACCACTCGCGGGGGCGGCCCGGCGGCAACGGGCGCTTCTCCACGGGCGCGTAGGGAATGTCGAGCAGCACCGGATGCTTCGCGGTGGACTGGGTGGGCAACGGCTTCGGCTTCAGTGCGGCAGCGGGCACAGGCATCCTCCTGTCGCGGTAAGGGCGGGAGCCGGGGTCCCGGCGACGCCCTCGAACACTGGTTTTATTCTACCGCCCGGCACTGACAAAAGCCCCTGGCCACAAGGGCTTTCGGGGGTGCTGTGACGCAGGTGGAGGACGGGTTTCCGGGTACCGTGACGGCATGGAGATCTGGATCAATCCGGCCTGTTCGAAGTGCCGCAGCGCGGTCGGTCTGCTGGACGCGGAGGGCGCCGAGTACACCGTCCGCCGCTATCTGGAGGACGTCCCGAGCGAGGACGAGATCCGGGAGGTGCTGGAGCGGCTCGGGCTCGAACCGTGGGACATCACCCGCACCCAGGAGGCCGCCGCCAAGGAGCTCGGGCTCAAGGAGTGGGCGCGGGACGAGAGTTCACGTGACCGGTGGATCACCGCCCTCGCCGAGCACCCCAAGCTCATCCAGCGGCCCATCATCACGGCGGACGACGGCTCGGCGGTGGTCGCCCGCAGTGAGGACGCCGTACGGGACGCCCTGGCCAGGAAATAGCCGAGTGTGACGCAGGTTACGTCACATGACTCCTGCGACCACTGAGTAACTTCGTTCGGTATCTCGTACATAGCGGCGTACGCTCCCCTAGCTCTTAGGAGGCGCGCATGTCGCGCAGGAGAACACTCGGCACGAAGAAGAAGGTCGCGCTGCTGGTGAGCGCGGCGGTGGCGGCGGGTGGTGGGGCCTTCGTGATGGCCAGCACCTCGAACGCCGCGAGTCCGCAGACGGCCGCGCAGTCGACCGTCTGCCAGGGCCTCGCCACCGCGCTCGGCAACAACCAGCGGTTCATCGAGGGGCAACGGGCCAATCCCGACGCCCAGTCGGCGGCCCGGATCAGCAACCGGGAAGCGGTGATCGCGCAGATCAAGGTGCAGCAGGAGGCGTCCGGTTGTGTGGTCGGGGAGTCGGCTCAGGGCTCCCAGGCCGCCGCGGGACAGGGCTCCCAGGCCGCGTCTCCTTCAGCGCCCGCCGCTTCCCAGGCTCCGCCCGCCGCTTCCCAGGCGCCCGCCGCTCCCCCGGCGGGGAACGCCGGTTCCGGGCAGCGGGTGTGCAACGGCTCGACCGTCACGCTGTCCGGTGAGGGCGGTGCGCCCGCCGCGTCCAGCAACCAGTTCCCGGCCGGCACGAAGCTGAAGGTCACCAACCTGGACAACAACAAGTCCACGACGGTGCAGGTCACTTCGGTCTCCGGCAGCTGTGTCCTGCTCAACAACGCGGCCTTCGAACAGGTACGGGAGCCCGGCAAGTTCCTCATCCGCCGGGCCGTGATCGAGAAGGTGGGGTGAGGTCATTCGTCTAGGAACTCGGTGAGGCGGCACGCCGGTTCGGGAGGTGCGGACTGCGGCAGCGCGTGGTGGAGGACGCCGGGGACCACGTCGGCTTCCACCCGCGGCAGCGGTCCGGCCGCCCGTGCTGTGACGTCACAGGCGTCAAAGGTCCTGCTGTTCGCGGCCACGAGCAGCAGGACCGGCGTTTTCAGGCCCGTAGGAGATACGCCGCCTTGAACCCGGCGAAGCACAGGTCGGGTTCAGGAGGAACAGGCGGCGCATCCCTCCGGAGTCACCGGAACGGCCGGACGACCGTCTACGGTCCCGCCAGTACCTTCGCCTCCGTCTCCGGGTCCAGGCCCACCACCGGCCGGTCCGGGCGCTGCGGAGCCACCCCGCCCATCTCGCACAGCCAGTTCCAGGTGTCGGTGACCGTCTCGGTGACCGGGCGGCAGTGCAGGCCCGCCGCGGCGGCTCGGGAGGTGTCGCCGCCGTGGAGGGTGGTGTGCAGGTCGGAGGCGGGCGGGACCCACACCGGCAGGTCGGTCCAGGGGGCGATGCCCGCGGCGAGGACCGTGTCCGGGTCCGTCCAGCACAACTCGGCGTCGGAGCCGGTCGCCGTGACGCAGGCTTCCAGGAGCTCGCCCGTCGTCGTGTGCGCCGGAGGGCTGACCGCGTTGTACGGGCCGGACCTCCCCTCGGCGGCGGCGCCCAGCATCCACTCCGCGAGGTCGCGGACGTCGACGTACTGGAGCGGGAGGTCCCGTGGGCCGGGGGCGAGGACCTGGCCGCCGCGGGCGATGCGTCCCAGCCACCACGGCAGGCGGCCGATGTTCTCGTACGGGCCGAGGATCAGGCCGGCCCGTACGAGGAGGGAGCGGTCGGCGCCGAAGCTGTCCAGCACGGCGAGTTCGCCGCCCCGTTTGTCGCGCGCGTAGTCGGTCCGACCCGCGTCGGCCAAGGCGCCCTCGACCACGGGAGCATCCTCGGTGTATCCGGCCGGCTGGGGCCAGGTGTACACCGAACTGCTCGACACGTACGCGTACCGGTCGGCGCGGTCCCGCAGCAGCCGTGCCGTGTCCCGGACCGCGCGGGGCGCCGCCGACCAGGTGTCGACGACCAGGTCCCAGGGGCCGCCTTCGGCGAGGGCGGTGAGGCCGTCGGGCGCGGTGCGGTCGCCGTGCAGCGACCGCACCCCGGGCCCGGGTGCGTGCCGTCCGCGATGGAAGACGGTCACGTCCCAGCCCTTGGCCAGGGCCGCCTCGGCGACGGCCCGGCCGACGAACTCGGTGCCACCGAGCAGGAGAAGTCTCATACCGGTGACTGTGCCCGCCGCCGCCCGCCGATGGAACTCCGGTCTGCTGTCGGCAGAGCGTCAGTCGCCGGTCGGCGGGGTGTACTTGTAGCCGACCCGCCGCACGGTCTGGATCGCGCCCCGGAAGTCCGCGCCCAGCTTGCGGCGCAGGCGGGCGATGTGGACGTCGACGGTACGGCCGTCGCCGACATGGCCGTAGCCCCAGACCGTGGTGACCAGTTGGTCGCGGGTGTGCACCCGGTGCGGGTGCTGGACGAGGTGGGCGAGGAGCTCGAACTCCAGGTAGGTGAGGTCGAGTTCCTTGCCGTTGACCTCGGCCGTGCGCTGGACGGTGTCGATGCGGACGAGCGGGGCCGCGCCGTCGTCGGCGACGGCGGCCTCCGGCCGGTCCGGGACCGCGACCGGCAGGAACGGCGGCTGCTGGTCCGCCGGGACGAGCACCAGGTAGCCGATCATCGGCGGCTGGCCCGGCAGCGTCGGCAGGGTGTGCTGGGGGGCGGGCAGCCAGGTGGCGCCCGGCGGCAGGAAGTCCGTGACGTCCACGACCTCGTCCCGGTCGACGGCGCGCAGCCGGTGGCGGGCGGTGCCGTTCTGGGAGGAGGTCAGGGGGGCGGTGGAGAGGGAACGAGTGGTCGCCATGAGAGGTCAGCTCTTTCGCGCGAGGAGGTCAACAGGAGACGTACGTCGACTGCGCGCTGGCCGAAGGCCGGGTATGGCTTTAGAGGGCCGGCGCGTTCATCGCGCGGCAACACACCCGGTCGAAGTCGTGGTGCTGACGGGACGGCCAGAAGGGCTCGAGGTCGTGGCGACCCGTCGCGGTGTACTTCTGGAAGCTGGCCATGGACTCATTGAAGCAGACACAGGCCCGCAACAGCAGCCTTCTCTCACTGCTTGGACGCTTCCTTGGCGTGAAAACGACGTGGCGCTCCTCACCCCACCAGCCGCTTGCGCCGGGCCAGGGGTCTGACCTGGATCGCCTTGTCCGGTCCGGGCCAGTCCTACAGCGCAGTTGTACACGGATGTGACGGCCGAGCCCCTTGCACGCGTCCCTGACAACGCGCCGAGGGGCGCCCACCGCATAGGTGGACGCCCCTCGGGAAGCGGTGGGGATCAGACCTGGCCGGCCTTCTCCAGCGCGGAGCAGCAGGTGTCCACCAGGAGGCGGGTCACCACGTACGGGTCCACGTTGGCGTTCGGGCGGCGGTCCTCGATGTAGCCCTTGCCGTCCTTCTCGACCTGCCACGGGATACGGACCGAGGCGCCGCGGTTGGAGACGCCGTAGGAGTACTCGTTCCACGGGGCGGTCTCGTGCAGGCCGGTCAGGCGGTCGTCGATGCCGGCGCCGTAGTTCTTGACGTGGTCGAGGGGCTTGGAGCCCTCGCCCAGCGACTCGGCGGCGGTGATGATCGCGTCGTAGCCCTCGCGCATCGCCTTGGTGGAGAAGTTGGTGTGCGCGCCGGCGCCGTTCCAGTCGCCCTTGACCGGCTTCGGGTCCAGGGTGGCGGAGACGCCGAAGTCCTCGGCGGTGCGGTAGAGCAGCCAGCGGGCCACCCACAGGTGGTCGGAGACCTCCAGCGGGGAGACCGGGCCGACCTGGAACTCCCACTGGCCGGGCATGACCTCGGCGTTGATGCCGGAGATCGCGAGGCCGGCCTTCAGGCAGTTGTCCAGGTGCGCCTCGACGACGTCACGGCCGAAGATCTCGTCCGCGCCGACACCGCAGTAGTAGCCGCCCTGCGGGGCCGGGAAGCCGCCCTTGGGGAAGCCGAGCGGGTAGCCGTCCTTGAAGAACGTGTACTCCTGCTCGATGCCGAAGATCGGCTCCTGCGCGGCGAACTTCTCGGCGACCTCGGTCAGCGCGGCACGGGTGTTGGACTCGTGCGGCGTGAAGTCGATGTTGAGGACCTCGCACAGCACGAGGATGTCGTCGCCGCCGCGGATCGGGTCGGGGCAGGAGAAGACCGGCTTGAGCACACGGTCCGAGGAGTGCCCCTCGGCCTGGTTCGTGGAGGACCCGTCGAAGCCCCAGATCGGCAGCTCGGCGCCCTTGGCGTCGTCACCGAGGATCTTCGTCTTGGAGCGGAGCTTGGCCGTCGGCTCGGTGCCGTCGATCCAGATGTACTCAGCCTTGAAGCTCACGGGCCACATCCTTCGGGGTGTGTCTGGGCGCACTTGCGGGTGCAGCGGCGCTGCGGCACTGAAACGCCGCGTCTCGATGCCCGCGAGCCTGTCAACAGGCGATTTCCCGGTCATTGCTCGAATGTGAACCCCGTGTTACCTGGTGATGCTGTGGCGCGGATCACTGTGTGAGCGCGGCAAAACGGTGTACGGGCAGGCCGGGCGGCGGGTGTACCCGGCACCACCCCGGCCGGGCTGCCAGACCCAGTGACCCGCGTCCGCGCCTCGACCAGACTGACCGCATGACCACGAAGACGGGGAACGGCGGCTGGGGTCCGAGGGTGCGGGGCACGGGGCTCGCGGCCGTGCGGGGGTTGGCGCTGGCCCTGGTCACGCTGCCGGGGGCGGTGCTCGGGTTCACGCTGAGCCTGGTGTCCGTCGCGCTCGTGCCGATCGGCATCGGCGTGCTCACGACCCCCTGGGTACTGACGGGCGTGCGGGCCTACGCGGACTGGCGGCGGGTGCTCGCGGCCGAGTGGTGCGGGGTACGGATCCCGTCGACGTACCGGCCGACACCGAAGGGCGCCCGCAGCTGGGCGCGGACCTGGGCGATGCTGCGCGACCCGGCGGTCCGGCGGGACCTGCGATGGCTCCTGGTGGACATGACGGCGGGGTTCACGACGGCCCTGCTGGCGGCGGTGCTCGTCCTGTACCCGCTGGAGGGGCTCGCGGTGGCGGCCTGGCTGTGGCGGCCGCTGTCGGAGCTGGGCGGCGGTTACTGGTACGGCTTCGTGCATGTCACCGACCAGTCCTCCGCACTCCTCGCCGGCGCCCTGGGCATCGCCCTGCTGGCCCTGGCTCCGCTCGCGCCGCGGGTGCTGACCGCCCACTTCCGGCTCACCCGGGCCGTACTCGGCGCCGGTCAGGGCGAGTTGGCGGAGCGGGTCCGGGTCCTCACCGAGACCCGGCGGGACGCGGTGGACACCTCGGCGGCCGAACTGCGGCGCATCGAACGGGACCTGCACGACGGGGCGCAGGCCCGGCTGGTCGCCATGGGCATGGACCTCGGCACCATCGAGGCGCTCCTCGACAAGGACCCCGCCCGGGCGAAGCTGCTGCTCGCGCAGGCCCGTCAGTCCTCGGTGGACGCGCTCGCCGAGCTGCGCGACCTGGTGCACGGCATCCATCCGCCGGTGCTGGCCGAGCGCGGACTGGGCGACGCGGTACGGGCGCTGGCGCTCAGGCTGCCGGTGCCGACCGAGGTGGCCGTCGACCTCGGGGGCCGGGCGGACGCACCGGTGGAGTCGGCCGCCTACTTCGCGGTGAGCGAGGTCCTCACCAACGCCGTCAAGCACTCGGGCGCCGACCGGATCTGGATCGACCTGCATCACACGGACGGCATGCTGCGGATCGGCGTCACCGACAACGGCCGCGGGGGCGCGGTGATCACGGCCGGTTCGGGGCTCGCCGGGGTCGAGCGGCGGCTCGGTACATTCGACGGCGTCCTGGCCGTCAGCTCGCCCGCGGGCGGTCCCACCATGGTCACCATGGAGATCCCTTGCGCGTTGTCCTAGCCGAAGACCTCTTCCTGCTGCGCGACGGGCTCGTGCGGCTCCTTGAGGCCCATGACTTCGAGATCGCCGCGGCCGTCGAGTCGGGGCCCGAGCTGGCGCGGGCGCTGGCCGAGCTGGATCCGGACGTCGCCGTGGTCGACGTACGCCTGCCGCCGACGCACACCGACGAGGGGTTGCAGTGCGCGCTCGACGCCCGGCGGGCCAGACCCGGGCTGCCGGTGCTGGTGCTCTCGCAGCACGTGGAGCAGCTGTACGCGCGCGAGCTGCTGGCCGACGGCAGCGGCGGGGTGGGGTATCTGCTCAAGGACCGGGTGTTCGACGCCGAGCAGTTCGTGGACGCCGTACGACGGGTCGCGGCGGGCGGGACCGCGATGGACCCGCAGGTCATCCAGCAGCTGCTGAGCCGGCGGGCGGCCGACGACCAGCCGCTCGCCCGGCTCACGCCCCGGGAGCTGGAGGTGCTGGACCTGATGGCGCAGGGGCGGACGAACGCGGCGATCGCCGGGAAACTCGTGGTGACGGAACGGGCGATCGCCAAGCACACCGCCAACATCTTCACCAAACTGGGCCTCGAGGTGTCGGACGATGACAATCGCCGCGTTCTGGCGGTGCTCGCGTTCTTGGACCGGGGCCGGTGAGCAGGTCCTCATTTTCTGTAACTCCTGCTGCTTACGGGGCTGTTGATGTACCAAGACCAGGTAAACCTCTGATTTGTTTGTGGGGCGGCTGAACACCCCTGGGACGGCGTGCGTATGGGATGGCGCCGCTTCACTCCTGTCGGGCGCCTCGATAGCCCCGAAAAAGGAAGTCAGAGGAGTTCCATGGGACGCAATACACGTAAACGCCGCTCGTCGATGGCCACCAAGGCCATAGCCGCGTCGGCGGCCCTAGCGCTCGGTGGGGGCGGGCTGATCTGGGCGAACTTCTACGCATCCGCGCACGAGTCGAACAACAACGGCTGGCAGCAGAACCAGACCAAGGCCGCCACCGCGCAGGTGGCGACCATCTCGTGCCCGGACGTCGGTCAGAAGCTGACGAACGTGCCTCAGAACGCGCGTCAGGGGGTGGCCACGGAGCTGGCCAACCTGGACAAGCAGATCACCGAGGCCTACGCCAGGCTCGCCTCGACGCGCCAGGCCCAGGCGAACGACTCGGGCTTCGTCCAGAACGCCATCACCGGCCCCCTGAAGGAGAAGCGGGCGGCCACGATCGACCGGATCCGCATCGACATCCAGCGGGTCGGGGGTCAGTTCGACACTTCGCTCAGCCAGCTGGCGGCCTGCACCACGCAGAACGCGCAGACGAACGCCGGTCAGGCTGGTGGCCAGCAGCAGAACGGCGGCCAGCAGCAGGGCGGCCAGAACAACAACGGCGGCCAGCAGCAGAACGGCGGCCAGCAGAACGGCGGTCAGCAGAACGGCGGCCAGAACAACGGCGGCCAGAACAACGGCGGTCAGCAGAACGGCGGCCAGCAGCAGGGCGGCGGCGGACAGGGCGGCAACGGCCCGGTCGCGGCCGACTTCGTGGACATCACCAAGGTCCAGGGCAACGCCCAGCTCGGTGTCGGCCAGAACGGTCTGAAGGCCAACGGCAACTCCGGCTCGCGGGGCACCTTCACCACCAAGTGCGGCACCAACGGGAACAAGAACCACAACACGGACAACGTGATCGTGGCCCCCGGTGTCGCCAACGGCGCCCACCACCTGCACGACTACGTCGGCAACCAGTCCAACGACGCCTTCGCGAGCGACCAGGAGCTGGCGGCGGCCCAGAGCAGCTGCCAGAACCAGGGCGACAAGTCGTCGTACTTCTGGCCGGTGCTGCGTCTGCAGAACGGCACGCAGGACTTCGACCAGAACGCCGACGGTGGTGGCAAGGAAGGCAACGTCGGCAAGATCCTTCAGGCCTCCCAGGCGCAGATCAAGTTCGTCGGCAACAAGAAGGGCAACGTCGTCGCGATGCCGACGGCCCTGCGCATCATCACCGGTGACGCGAAGGCTTTCGTCAACGGCAACGCCAACGCCAACGTGAACTGGTCCTGCACCGGCTTCGAGAACAAGGTCCAGCTGCACGACAAGTACCCGATCTGCCCGCAGGGCAGCCAGGTGGTGCGCACGACCAACTTCCAGAGCTGCTGGGACGGTCAGAACATCGACAGCGCCAACCACCGCACGCACGTGGCGTTCGTCCAGGCCGACGGCTCCTGCGCCAACGGCTTCAAGGCGATCCCGCAGCTCCAGGTCCGGCTCGTCTACAACGTCCCGGCCCCGAAGCTCCAGAACGGCACGGTGGTCAACCCCTACGCGGTGGACACCTTCCCGGAGAACCTGCACAAGCCGATCACCGACCACAACGACTTCATCAACTTCTTCTCCACGAACCTGATGAACAAGATGGTCAACTGCATCAACACCGGTAAGAAGTGCCAGTTAC